>CAIXSC010000147.1 GCA_903921945.1 uncultured Planctomycetaceae bacterium | reverse complement strand
GCTGTATAACGGTTCCGCTGACCTGGGAAAAGGTGTACGACGAACTCCACGGGAAACGAGGGTTTTCCGGGAAGCCGGCCTTGCTGGGGATCTCGCGGGGTGGCCTCTACGTGAACGCTTGGGTTCGGTTGCACCCCGATCGCGCGAGCGTTCTGTACTTGGACAACGGAGTCTGTGACATCCGTTCTTGGCCGGGCGGGTTCGCGCTCACTCGTCAGGGCAAGCCGAGCGCGAACGATTGGTCGCTATATAAAACCGAGTTCGGTTACGCCAACGATGCCGATGCCCAAGCAAAATCGCTCCGGCCAACGGATGGCCTACTGCCCGCGATCAAGGCCGGAGTGTTCTTGATTTCATGCCACGGAACCGCCGACAAGGTGGTTCCCTTCGAGGACAACGCCGCGCCCGTCGTAAAACTTTGGCAGGAAAACAATGGCCGACTGAAGGTCTTTGCGAAGGAAGGCGGCGACCATCACCCGCATGGCCTGCCAGATCCCAAGCCGCTCATCGAGTTGCTCGCTGCCGAAGCCCGCTAACGCCGTACGCTCCACGCTCCGCTTCTTCAAGGCGTCGCTCGCAGGTGTCGCCCGCGTTCCTTCGCATCCACGTCCTGCCGTTCGCCTGCCGCCCGCTAGGCTTGCCGCGCGTTCGCGCGTTCCTCACAGAATCTTCATCTGGCTGCCCAATACTTCCCCGTGTTTTCAGGATTCGATTCATTCAATCGGAGGGAACGGGATGAAGGCGAACAGTGTTTCGCGACCGGAACGCGCGGCCGGTTTCACATTGGTCGAACTGCTGGTGGTGATCGCCATCATCGGCGTGCTTGTGGCATTATTGCTGCCTGCTGTACAGGCGGCACGGGAAGCGGCACGCCGGATGAGTTGCTCGAACAATCTCAAGCAACTCGGCTTGGCGATGCACAATTACCACGACGCACTGGGAAGCTTTCCCTTTGGCTTTAGCGATCTGGAAGCCCTCTGGACGGCCCCGGTCCTACCGTACATCGAACAGCAACCGTTGCATTCCACGCTGATTTTCCAGGAGAGCGGCGTTGGGAACTGGGATTCAGGATCGGCCAACACGATCGCGTGCGCCACTCCGGTCGGGATGTTTCGCTGCCCGAGCATGCCGGTACCGTTGTTCTTGACCAACGAAGGCATCACCAACCGCGTCCCGGTCAGCTACCGCGGGTGCGCGGGAAGCAATGTCTACTCGGACGACCGGAGCACGTTGCCAACCGGCATTCCTGCTGGCGCCCGCGCGCTCGAGGAGATCAACCTCAACGGCATCTTCTGGGGCAATAGCGGCATTCGGTTGGCGGATGTTCTGGATGGCACATCCAACACGGTGATGATTGGCGAATCGCGGACCGAGCCGAACTACGTGAAGGATGGCCAAGCCATGGACTTCTGGCAGTTCGGCTGCCCCCAGTCGGGCGGCTGGGTCTCTGGCGGTCTCGGCGGCACCGAGTACAGCGAAGGACTCGGCTCGACCGGCCCCAAAATCAATGCGCGTAAAGATCCCACGGTCGCCGGAGTGATCATGGAAATGTCATTCGGCAGTTTTCACCCCGGCGGTGCGATGTTCGTGTTGGCGGACGGTTCGGTTCGTTTCATCTCCGAAACCGTCAATTTGCCGGTCTATCAAGCGACCGGTTCTCGTGATGGTGGTGAACCGTCCGGCAACTTTTAGGCGTCAACGCTCTACGGTGTGAACCGAGTCACACGAACAAGCGACGAGAATGGGAACATGGCAAGCGGAGGAATGAAAGTGATGTCGATAATCACACCAACGGTGCGGGCGATCTTCGCGAAGGCCGTCGCGCGTGGTTGCTTGCTCGGCCTGGTGATGAGCCTCGCGTGCGTCGTCGGATGTGGCGACACAGGAGCCGATTACTCGAAGGTGGAACTGATCTCGGTCGGCGGCAAAGTGACCCTGGACGGCCAACCGCTCGCTGGCGCTGTGGTCACATTCGACGCGCCGGACGGTCAGTTCGCCTACGGTTTGACCGACGCGGGCGGCGCCTACTCGTTGCAACTCGACTCGCAAAAGAGCGGCTGCACGCCTGGGCCCAAGACCGTTCGCATCAGCACGGCGCGGAAGATCCTCGGTCTCAACGCTGCTGAGGGGGAAGGGGCTGCCGAAGTGGGTGAAGCGAATCCGGAAGCGAGCAACGGCGCGGTGGCCGAAAAAGTCCCACCCCGCTACAACGCCAAGTCGGAACTGAAGGCCGACGTGTCCGCCAGCCAGAAGACCTTCGATTTCGCGTTGCAATCGAAATAGCCTCGGTGGGATTTAGCCGGTAACGGCAATCCTCTTCCCGTCAGGGCCACGTGGCGGGACGCTTTTCGACGAACGCGGCTAGTCCTTCAGCGGCCGCTTCGGTGGTGCGAGCCGTCGCGCTGGCGGCGGCTCCGGCGGACAGCGAGGTGCCGAGATGTTCGGCGATCGTTTCGTAGAGCAGGCGGCGGGTCAACTGCAAGGACTCGGGAGCCGACTGGGCGATCTCTTCGACGAGTTGTTGCGCGCGGGCCCAGACGATCGCCGGCGCGACGAGTTCATGGAACAGGCCGATGCGGTGGGCTTCGGCAGCGTCGAGCGTGCGGGAGGTCAGCAGCAGATGGGCCGCCCATCCGCCTCCTATCCGAAACGCCAACAGCGGCGCGGCTAGGCCCGCGACAATGCCTCGCCGCGGCTCTGGCAAGCCGAACCGGGCATCATGAGCCGCGATGACCACATCGCAGGCGAGCAACAGGCTGGCGCCGGCTCCCAATGCCGGTCCGCTCACGGCCGCCAAAATCGGTTTCGGGAACCGTAGCATCGTTTCCAGCAGATCGCGATAGGCCAACGCGTCGTCATACCATCGCGATTGCGCATCAGGCTCGGCCATCGCCTCTTTCATTTCGGCCAGATCAAGCCCGGCAGAGAACGCGTCCCCGGCGCCCGCCAGGATCACCGCCCGCACCTTTTTCTCCTGGTGCAGGTCCGAAAACGCTTGCTGCAATTCATCAATCATCCGCCGCGTCAACGCGTTCTTCTTGCCGGGCCGATCCAGAATGATCGTGCCCCCCGGCAAGTGCTTCTTCACTC
>CAIXSC010000146.1 GCA_903921945.1 uncultured Planctomycetaceae bacterium | reverse complement strand
TGCTCGCGGCCGGTTGCTTGAAGCCGGTTCCAAGCACTCCCCCCACGAACGCATCGGGCACCGTGCCGGTAGCTCCAACGCCGCCGACCTTGCCTCCCTCCAATAACGGAGTGCCCCAACCGGGATTCAATCAGCCGGGCGTCGTGCCGGGCGTCGTGCCGGGAGTGGCCGGCGGCGATGCCGTCCCGGCCCAAGCTGGCGTTGGCGCGAAAGGCCGCAGCCTCGACAACGAAAAGGGCGTGCTCGTAACACCGGCGAAGACGCTCTTCGCCGCCCGCGAACGCGTGGTGTTTGAGATTCAGATTCCGCAAGCACTGCAGCTTTTCAAAGCCACGAATGGCCAGCCGCCCGCCTCCCACGATGAATTCATGCAGCGGGTGATCGGGGAGAACGCGATTCAACTGCCGATGCTGCCCGCCGGCCAGCGGTATCAGTACGATCCGGCAACGGAACAACTGATGGTGATTCGCTAGCGTCCCCCGACCGGTCATCGCGCCGTCGGTGGCCGGAAACCGTTCCAAGGTCGCCCGCACGCTTCGACCGGAACCGCAATGCATCACGCGTCCATCGCGTGAACTGGGACATTGGCCCGATCCGCACGCCCCGGATCGCCGAGCGACCGGATCGCCTAGCCCACTTTGCGTTCGCGCGACTTCCAAGGGAAATCTTCGCCGCGTTCCACAACGCGCAGGCGAATGAACTGCAGGATGTAGTTATTCACCGGCAACTCAGGACTCAACAGCCCCGCGCCTCGCAAGTCGGTTTCGATCGCGTACATGTACAGATCTTGCCGTTTCGCACGCTCTTCGGGTTTTTCTTCGTCCGGCTTGTAGCGCCCCTTGCCACTGAACCGGTTGTACAGCTGCTTGTACTCGGATTCGCCGCGGCCCGCGACCAGCAAGACGGACAGCCCCGAGGTGATATAGGGGTGCGTGAACGCGGGCGTCGTCTTGAGCGTTTTGAAGGCACTCACGGGGCTCAGCAAAACAAGGGCTTTGACGTCTTGGCCCTGGCGCAAGAACGGGGTTTGCTTCCAACTCCAATCCTGGTAGGTCCAATTCAGGGCCACGACGGACCCCATCTGGCCCGCCCCGACCACGACGAGCCGATCGATGTTCAGTTCCTTGGCATGATGTTTGGTCATGAGGAATCGCTTCGCGACTTCGAGATCCGCCGCGACCATCGCCGTGAAATCGGCCGGCTTCAATTTGTCCGACGTCAGCGTCTCCTCGGTTCCATCCAGCTTCTTCCGCAATGTACTTTCGCCGTGGCCCCGCAGGTCGATGCTCAGCACCGCATGCCCCGCCGCCTTTTGCAGACCCAGGGCCAATCGATGGAACTCGCCTCGATTGTGCTTGCCGAAGTCGTGGACCATCAAAATCGGCACGGTCTCATCTTTGTTCGTGCCGCCATAATACGTGCCTTTCACCACCACGCCGTCTTTCGTGGTGTCCAGCGTGACCGACTCGGGCGCCGGTATCTCCACCTGCTCCTGGGCAGCCAACGCCCGAGGAGCGAACAGCGAGGAATCGCCAATCCCGCCGAGGTTGCCGACTAAGCCGTTCTCCAGGCCGTTCCAGGCCGCGAGCCCAGCCGCGCCCGCCGCGAGTCCGCCCGCAAACCGCCGCCGACCGTGAAACCACTCCGATCCCGCTTGTTCGCTTGCCATGGCCTGACCTCTCCTGCGCCTATCTGCTCGCCCCGCCCTGCTCGCCCATTAAGAAAGCTGTCACGTATCGCTGTCACCTGCGGTGAACGCGGGACAACTTCTTCGGTTGCGAAGTGCCCCATCTCGATCATCGACCCGCTTGGTCACACCTGCTGATGTTGAGTCACCGCAGCGAGACCGCATGGTACGCTTGGCCGTAAACGCCGTCAACAAATGCTGAATCCTCGAGCCCCAGATGCTACCGCCCCGCCCTCGCATGTAGTGCCGCTGCCTTTCAGCCACCCCGCCGAACCCCACCCGTCAACCACACGATTACCCCCCCATGGAATTATCTTTGCGGTTTCCCAGCTCCCCAAAATCCGGAAAAAATGAGTACATTCGCGGGAGTCGCTCGTTTAACTTGCAAACCGTTGGGAAAATGCGCACAATAGCCGCAGTTTCGGGATTGATTTTGCCGACCGAACGTCTGATGACGACTTGGCCTAGCTTTTTCCGCTCGGCTATGGATCGTGACGATCTGGACGATGCGGTCTCCCAATTCGATTTTCGCACTGCGTGATTCGCCTGTTGCATGACGCGTTTCGCGATGCGACAAGTCGTTGCGGGTAGTGACGTGCGGGAACGGAATGGTTTTGGGCGGGACGGCGATTTCCAGGGAATGTGATTCCTCAGTACGGGAGGCGTGTCGAAGCCATGGTCGAAAGTCTTCGTCGGTGGTGGCAGGAGCAGACGGGTGAGGAGGAAACCCCGTTTGACGGCGATTCGCCAGCTTTCTTTGTCAGCTTCCTCGTGCATGTGGGCTTGATGCTGGGATTGGCGTTCGTGCCGATCTTCCAAGCCAAGAAGCAAGTGTCGCTCGTCATCGCCACGCCTCAGGTTGAGGAAGACGAGATGATCGACGAGCTGGAGCTGCCCAAGGAGGTGGTTTTCAGCGAGCTTCCGCACGACAAGGTCGGAGCGAACAGCGAGAACGGCGAGGAAGTCGCTCTGTCGCAAGCGCCTACGGTCTCCGAAGTCTTCTCGGAGATCCCGGTCCCGTCGGAAGTGACGCCGACCACCGAATTCAGCAACTTGGCCGTGAACGTCATCTTCGAGAACCCCGTGGGCCTCACCCATAACGCCAATCTGGCGGTCAAGGGTGCGATGGGCAGCGGCGAGACCGGAGCCACCGGCGCGGTCGACCGCATCACCATGGAAATCTTGCGGTCCCTCGAAGAACGCAAAACGCTGGTGGTTTGGATCTTCGATCAGACGGCCAGTCTCCGCAAGCAACGCCAATCGATCGTCGACCGGCTCGATCGGATCTACGAAGAACTGGGCGTGCTCGAGGCCGCAGGCAACGAGTCGTTCAAGCGTCACAAGGACAAGCCGTTGTTGACGTCCGTCGTGACGTTCGGCGACAAGGTCGACCTGCGAACCAAAGAGCCGACCGACAACATCGCCGAGATCAAGAAGCTCATCACCGAACTGCCGGATGACAACTCGGGCGTTGAACGTGTCTTTTCCGCCGTGTACCTGTGTGCCGAGAAGTTCAAATACTATCGAATTCCGGAGGAAGGCGAGTCGGAACCCGAGCGGAACGTGATGTTCATCGCGTTCACTGACGAAGCGGGATCCGACCAAGAGGGGCTCGAAAAGACGGTCAAGATCTGCCGTCGCTACGAGATGCCGGTTTACGTGATCGGTGTCCCCGCCCCGTTCGGTCGTAAGGAGACTCTCGTGAAGTGGGTCGATCCCGACCCGAAGTTCGACCAAACTCCGCAGTGGGGCGAGGTTGAACAGGGACCGGAATCGTTCCTCCCGGAACGCTTGAAGCTGGACTTCTCGGGTGCCAAGGAAGACGAGAACCCGATCGATTCGGGATTCGGTCCGTACGCGTTGACTCGACTCTGCTACGAAACCGGCGGGATTTACTTCGCGGTTCACCCGAACCGCAACGTGACCCGAGCGGTGAAGAAGGGCGAGATCGATACGTTCGCCGCTCACATCGAACACTTCTTCGACCCGGAAGTAATGCGTAAGTATCGTCCGGACTACGTATCGCAAGAGGAGTATTCGCGGCGAGTGAATTCGAACAAGGCCCGGGCTTCGCTCATCCAGGCGTCGCAGCGGTCGTGGATCACGCCGATGGAGTCGCCGACACTTCGCTTCGTGAAGACGAGCGAGCCCGCGTTGGTGATCGCCCTCACGGAAGCCCAAAAGGACGCGGCCAAGATCGAGCCGAAGATCGAGTCGCTGTTCCAGATTCTAAAGCTCGGTGAAGCCGATCGCGACAAAGAGAATTCACTCCGCTGGCAAGCTGGCTACGACTTGGCCATGGGGCGGCTCTTGGCGGTCAAAGTTCGGACCGAATCGTACAACGCGATGTTGGCTCAGGCCAAACGCGGGCTGAAGTTCAAGGAAGAAAAGAACAACACTTGGGTGCTCGAACCGTCCGACGAGATCAGCGTCGGCAGCCAGTTGGAAAAGATGGCGGCTCGAGCCAAGATGTACCTGGATCGCGTGGTGGCGGATCATCCCGGTACCCCGTGGGCCATGCTCGCCCAACGCGAGATGAAGGACAAGCTCGGCTGGAAGTGGAAGGAAGAGTTCACAGACCTGTCACCTCCCGCTCGTGAAGGTGCCCCGGCTGCGAACAACAACGTCGTGCCCGCTGCGGCCAACGACAAGGCCAAGATGCTGAAGAAGGCGGCCCCTGCGAAGCGGCCCATTCCGAAGCTGTAACTTGACGAGACGGAGAAGCCGGCTTGGTGTTCCAGGCCGGATTCAGCCCGTCGAAGAACCTGTCGAGATTCACAAAAAGCGGTTCGCAATCAAGTTCGATTGCGAACCG
>CAIXSC010000145.1 GCA_903921945.1 uncultured Planctomycetaceae bacterium | reverse complement strand
CCGGGTAGCCCGTCTGTTCCACGACGAACTTCAACAGAAACGACCGCAACTTCTCGGTGGATAAGTTTCGCGACGAAGTTTCGACGGGCGGAGCGACCGACGCGGGTCGCGTCATATCGACCTTTCGAGCCGCGAATTCGCCGCGCGACGCGTGTTGTGTCTGCAAAACCTCGGACCGATTCACGGGCGGCGCATTCCGTGGTTGGGTTGGAGGCGCTATCGGCGTGGCGGTCGGCATGGCTATCGGTGTGACGGTCGATCTCTCTGCGGGCGCCGTCGTCGGCGGCTTGGCGGATGGAGGCGGTTGACGATCCACTGGCGGGCGACGATCCACTGGCACTTTGCCGGGCGTTCCCGCTTGCCGCCGGGCTTCGCGGCGGCGTTCTGTGGCGTCGAAGTGCAGCAGTCTGCCGGGGATTGTTGGCGAGCGACGGGCTGCTTGGGAGTTACAGGGCTGCGAGTTGGCGACCGAAGCGCACGCCGCGGCGGCTTGATGTAATGGTTCCAATCCCGGACGCTGCGGTTCGTCCGTCGCAAAGGCATGTGCGCGGTCGGCGCCAAGGATCTTTTGATTGAGCTTGGTGAGAACCCGTTGAGGGCCGACTTCGATGAACAGCGTCGGTTGTTCGGCGTCCAGGCGGCGGATGAGATCGACGTAGCGAACAGGCGCGGTGAGCGACGCGACCATGCTGTCGCGAAAATCGGCCGGATCGATCATCGCACGGTTTGTCGCCGTGCTCATGACGGGCACGCGGCCAGCTTTCAACGTGAGCTTCGACAATCCGGCGGCAAACGGCTCGGCCGCCGCCGCCATCATCGGCGTGTGAAACGCACTCGGAACGGGGAGCACGGTGGCGTTCACCCGGCGGCTTGCCGCCAACGCGGCAAACTGTTCGATGGCTTCCCGGGAACCGCCGACAACCACTTGTTCGGGCGCGTTGTGGTTCGCAATGAACACGGGCAGGCTGGCCCATGGCAACAGCGATTCGACCTTTTCGCGCGAAGCGAAGACGGCCATGAGACCGGCAGGTTCGCGAACGCTCCGCCGCTGCGCGTCGGCCCGTTCCCAGGCGCCGCGGATCGCATCCTCGAGCGACCAGCAGTCGGCGGCAAGCAGGGCTGGCAGCTCGCCGAAGCTGTGGCCCGCGACCAAGTCCGGCCGAGCTCCGAGCGACATCAGCGCCCGGGTCATCGCATAGTCAGCGACCAGCATTGCCAATTGAGTGCGCAACAGGTCGCTTCCCAATTGTCGCGAATCTTCCCACGCGATCCGAGTGAAGGTCTCCAAGCCCATCGAATCGAGCACCGCGTCGGCTTCAGCAATCGCCGAAGCGGCTGCCGGGCACTCGGCGGCAAGCTTCTTGAGCATATCCGGGTACTGCGAACCCTGGCCCGGAAACAGCCAAACGACCCGAGTCGCCTTGGCCACAGCGTCGCGGGTCGGCGCGGTCTTTTGAGGTTCGACGAGCATAGTTCCGGTTTCCAGGATCGCGAAGTAAGAAGAGCCGGAGCTGCCGCCCGCGAGCATGCCGATGCGCGCTTTCGCGGGCGAACCGGAGGCGGAGTTAGAGTCCGGGTCGCTAGTAGCCGAGTGGCCACTGCGCAGAGAAACCGGCTTGTCGAGCGGTCGCAGCGTGTCCGCGTGACGGCGCAAATGAGCCGCCGGAGTTGTGACGACGGGGCCGGGAATCAGCCGACTTTGGCCGAGTTGCAAGGTGGCGGCAATCACACCCGCATTGCCCATCGCGGCGCCACATTGACCGATTTGGCCGGCGAGCGACCTGAGTGGCAGCGGCGCAGGCCGTTTGGGGGTTGCGAACACATTCGCAATCGCCTCGACGTCGGCGATTTCATGTTCGCCATCGGCGCCATCCGTTTCAATCGCGTCGATTTGAGACGGCGAAAGTCGAGCGGCTTGCAAACCGGCCCGCATGGCCTGCTCGGCGGCGCGAGTGGGCTGCTCGATGTCCGTCGCCACGCCAAGTCCGCGGATCACCGCGAGTATCGGATCTTGGTCGCGCTGCGCCGCGGCAAGCTTTTTCAGCAACACCACGGCGACCCCTTCGCCAGGCGCGGCCGCAAAACCGTGATCGCCGAAGGGACGGGCCGTGCAGTCCTGAGGCAACTTCTTTCCGCGGGACACGATGGCCTGATACGCGCAGTAGTCCATCGACTGATTGGCGCCAGCGCAGATCACCATGTCGCAGTCGCCACGTCGCAACTGGTCGATCCCGACGGCCATCGCCGCCAAGCCTGACGCTTCGCCAGCGTCGATCGCCACAGCGCCACCCATGAGATCGAACGCTTTGGTGATGCGCGAAGCCAGCGTGCTCGCCGTGAAGCTACCGGTTTCATCCAGGAGTGCCGGCATGCGCTCCAACAGCCGCTCGTCGTACTCCGCGAGCGCGGCGTCGATCCGAACGCGATCCCAGCCGAGCGCTTCGAGTTGCGGCACGAGGTGCGAATGGAATTCGGGAAGCCGCAGGCCCATTTGCAATTGATCGCAAAAATCGCCGCGGAACACCGAGCCAACGACCACCGCGGTCCGCTGCCGGTCGAACGGTCGGCTCGCATAGCCAGCAGATCGAAGCGCTTCGGCGGTCGCGTCCAACAACAAAAACTGCAGCGGATTGCCCTGAGTCACTTGCTTGGGCGGGACTTTGTTCTTTCGCCAATCGTACTGGTAGCCATCGAGGAAACCGCCGATCAACGGTTGATCGACGCCACCATTGAAATCGCGCCACGCACGACGAGCGGCGGTTGTCCAGCGGCCCTCCGGTGGCGTTCCCCGCGCGTCGCGAGCCGACTCGAGCAGTTCGCGTAACGCGGCGACCGAGAACGCGCCGGGCAGAATCGCGCCCATTCCCACAATCGCAATCGGTTCGAAATCGGCCGGTCCGCGCTGGTGCCCATGGAGTTCGTCCCGAAAGCCAGCACGGTATTCTTCGATGACGACATGCGAATTGAGACCGCCGATCCCGAAGGAATTCACACACGCCATTCGTGGACGTCCCGCGGGTTCCGGCCAAGGTTCGGGCCGGCGCGGCAAGTAGAACGGAATCCGGTCCCAATCGACTTTCGGATTTGGCTCGCGTACTCCGGCCACCGGGGGAATCGTCTTTCGCTCAAGCGCCAAGAGAACTTTGGCCACGCCGGCGATGCCGGCTGTCTCTAATGTATGGCCGACGTTGCCCTTGGAAGCTCCGAGCGCGATTCGTTGGCCCGGCGCTGCGCCGCAGCCAATGGAATCGATGAGCGCCGACAGTTCTGTCGCGTCGCCGACTTGAGTCGACGTCGCGTGCGCCTCCAAGTATTGCAAGTCGCTGACCTGGACGCCGCGTTGGTAGACACGCTGGATCGCCAGCATTTGGCCTTCTTTCCGCGGGGCCCAGAGGCTCTTGCCCTTGCCATCCGAGGCGGACGCGATGTCGCGTATCACGCCCCGGATCGGATCGCCGTCGGCCACCGCGTCGGCGAGCCGTTTTAATACCAACGCCACGTAGCCCTCGGCGGCGACCAAACCATCCGCGTTCGCGTCGAAAGGTCGAGACTCACCGGCTGTCAGCGATTGAGCGGCGGAAAACAGCACGAGGCTATGCTGTTTCAAGCACGAGGCGCCGCCGACGATCGCCATGTCGATCGCTCCCAATCGCAGCGCCTGGACGCCGAGCGCCATCGCCTGGAGCGACGAAGCGCAGGCCGCATCGAGCGCCATCGACGGACCTGTCAATCGGAAGGCGCGCGAGATGGCATGAGCCGCGACATGCGCGCTGAGATTCGGCGCGGGGATATCAGCGCGCCAACCATGTTTCCGCCGCACCTCGCCCACCACGATGTCCACAAGGCGATCGAGCTGATCCGGGGCGAGACCGCTCGCACCATCGCGAAAGGCGGAGAGCTCGCGCAGATAGCCGGCCGTCTCCCCGATCAATGTCGCGAAAATCCAGTCTGTCGAATGCCGCGTTCCACCCGTGCTGCCGAGATAGACACCCGCTTGGCGCCGCGGCAAGTGAAACGGGTCGAGGCCCGCGTGTCGCAACGCCCGCGCGGATACATCGCAGATCGCCAGAAACGCGCTGTCGGTCCGCTCGAACGGCGTGCCAACCAGCCCCAACTCCTCTGCCCGGACCGGCCGGTCGGGAACGATTCCACCAACGGTTGAATAAGTCTTGCCGAGCGTTCCCTTCTCCGGCGCGAAGTACAAGTCTCGATCGAGAAGGTCGGGCGGCAATTCACCCAGAGCGGATTTACCCTGCTCCAACAGCCGCCAATAAGCGGCCGGATCGGCCGCGCCCGGCAGGCGGCAATCGTATCCTACGATCGCAATCGGTATGACAGCATCCAACCCAGGCATATCCGGCACCCCTTCTCGCTCGGTCGCAGGGACGAGGTTCGCCTCGTCCATGGACTTGCTAACCTCCCGCACGGAAGGGTAGCCCGACATTTCTGCCAAGCGAAGCATTGCCGTTTGGGCGATAGAAAGTCGCGGTGGAAAAGTACTCGCAAATCGCGGATCGCGCGAGTTGAGCAAGTCGCGCGCATTGAGCAAGTCGCGCGAGTTGAGCCAGTCGCGCGCATTGAGCGAGTCGCGCGTATTGAGCAAGTCGCGCGCGTTAGACGCATCACGCGCTTTGAGCGCATCACGCCATACCCATCGATCGTAAGCAATGATCGTTACGTTCGGGCGTTGCCGGGAACGAGCTGGGCGAAAGACATAAGACTTGCAACGATTATGTCGGAGCCGCAGATAGGGAGGGCGGCGAGCTGACAAAGAACTCGAGCCAGCCAGAGACATCCTCGGCGGCGATTTGGCTGCCCGCGAACACGGCAACTCGGCCGCTGGCGATCGCCTCGCCACTGGTCCATTCGCCTGCGCGGAGGCGGTCGAAAACCGACGCGGTCATCCGAAAGATCACCGTTGACAGTCCGGGAATAGGCAGGCCGATCGAGCTTTCCGGCGGCTGCGATTCTCCCCGCGAAAACCGCCAACTCACACCTCCCGGACCCGTGATCTCCCAGCCGATCGTCGACGCCTTCCCCCAGAATGTCGAAGGGGGGAATGGCTCGGTCCGCGATGCCTCGGCTGTCGAAGCGGATGGCCGGACCGGCGAGGCGGATGGCTTCCATGGCGAAGCGGATAGCTTCGTGGAGTCGGCGGCCAGCCATCGGGTCGCGAACGATTCGAAGTGCTGGCGAATGTCATGACGCGCAGGGATCACGGCGGGGGCTGGCCAGCCAAAGTGGTCGCGAAGCGCCTCGTTCGCCAGCATGGCGAGCGTCGTCGTATCCAGCACTGGACAAGGAAGGTCCGCTAACGCCCGCTCGGTGTTCGTGCGATCGAATCGAGGATCATCGCGCCAGTACGATCGGTAGACCTCCATTTGCCGGCGAGCCGCCTCCAAATGATCGAGCAGGGATGCCGATTCCTGCCGCACAAACGCGGAAGCGCGACGCCGGCCGGCGGGCGGTTGCGAATACAAAACCTGTTCGAACACATCGTGGATCGTCGCTACCGTGACCGGTTGTGTCGTCGTGAGATGATATGTCTGACCGAAGCAAGACGGCGACGCCATTAGCCGCGCGATCGCCGCCGCGACCCAATCGACCGGCACCAAGTCCTTTCGCTCGTCGCCGCGAAGTCCCATGAGTTCGAGGAATCGCAGGCCGGACTCGCGACTTTGCGCGAGCACTCCGAGCAGTTCGCTGGCCACTCGCAACGGCGTGTAAAAACCGTGGTAGGTCGAGCTGAAACCCGTACGCGAATCCCCGACGATGATCGAGGGTCGATAAATCGTGACCGCGTCCAAATGCCGAGCGGCTCGCAGCCGCTTTTCCGCTTCGCACTTCGACTCCTCGTAGACGTTGCCGAACGATTGTCCCACATCCAAATCGGTCTCTGGCACAACGCCCGTCCGCTGGCCCGCGACATAGGCGGTGGAAACCGCATGGAATTCGCGGATCCCCAGTCGCTCGCAATCGGCGATCAAGCCTGTGGTCGCATCGACATTGCTCTTCCACGGTTCGCCCGTCTCGACGTCGGCGACAAACTTCAACGAAGCCGCCGAGTGCAGCACCCGGGAGCAGTTCGTCGCCAACCACTGCCGGTCGTTGGCGTTGATGCGCAGGCCCGCGGAGTCGAGGCCACCTTCGATGAGCACCGGTCGCGGCAACGATCGACCAAGCAGCCGTTCCGAGCGGTTCAGAATCGTTTCCACCCGATCCGCCGCCGTCGCCATACGCTGGCTTCGAACAAGCACCGCGACCGGCGTTTGCCGAACCAGCAGTTCCTGGAGCAAGTAACGGCCGAGCAACCCCGTGGCGCCCGTGAGGAGACAGTACATGGCGTGAATCCTCGTTCCGGGGAATGTTACGGTTCGCGGAAGACAAACCGTTCAATCGCGGTGGCACGACCCGTATCGGGCTCGAGCGTCACAATCGCGCCGTTGACACGCACATCGCCGGTGGCGACCTCGAATTCCGAAGGCACAAAGGTGATGGTCGTCTCGCGAACGCGATCGATTCGCCGCCCCAGGATGCTGTCGTGCGGACCGGTCATGCCCACATCGCATTGGAACGCCGTGCCACCGGGTAGAATCTGTTCGTCGGCGGTCGGCACGTGGGTGTGCGTGCCCAGCACCGCAGTGACGCGTCCGTCGAGCACCCGGCCCATAAGCTGTTTGTCGCTTGTCGCCTCGGCATGGAAATCAACAACCCTCACCTTCACGCCGGCCGGGATCTCCGCCAGGATCCGCTCCGCGCACGTGAACGGGCAGTCACACGGGCGCATGAAAACTCGGCCGAGCAAGCTGATGACCGCAATCGACACACCGGCGGCGGTTTGGACGACGGTCCAGGGGCGTCCGGGCGCGCTGTCGGGAAAATTCGCCGGTCGCACCACGCGTGGCTGTTCGCGAAGAACCGGATAGATTTCCCGCCGACGATAGATGTGGTCGCCCAAGGTCACGCAATCCACGCCGGCCGCGATCAAATCGAAGTAGATCGAGGGCGTGATTCCCGAACCGTCGGCTGCGTTTTCCGCGTTGGCGATCACCGCGTCCAAACGCTCGGCCAGACGGATGTCGCGCAAATGGCGTTGCAGCACCCGCCGCCCGGGACGGCCCACGATGTCGCCAATCATGAGCAGTCGCATTGCCGCTACCGCGCCACTTCGGTGAAACGCGACTCCCTCACGACGGTGATCTTGATTTCGCCCGGATAAGTCAGTTGTTCCTCGAACGCTTTCGCGATGTCGCGCGCGATCTTGGACGCCTTGGCATCGTCGGTGTCGCGAGCGCTGGCAAGCACTCGCAGTTCGCGACCCGCTTGGATCGCAAACGCCTGCTCGACACCAGGGAAACCAAGTGCGATCGACTCCAGTTCTTCCATCCGCTTGACGTATCGCTCGAGCGACTCGCGCCGCGCACCTGGCCGCGAGGCGCTGCATGCATCGGCCGTCGCGACAATCACCGTGTAGGGGTGCTTGGTGGTGATGTCGTCATGATGGCCGGCAGCCGCGTGGACCACATCCTCGCGCTCGCCGTGCCGCTTCAGCAAGTCGGCGCCGATTTTCGGATGTCCGCCCTCCAGGTCGTGGTCCGCCGCCTTGCCGATGTCATGGAGCAATCCGCAGCGGCGCGCGATCTGGCCGTTCAACCCGACCATCTCGGCCAGCATCCCGGAGAGGAACGCGACTTCGATACTGTGACGCAAAACGTTTTGGCTGTAGCTGCTGCGGAAGTGCAACCGGCCGAGCATGTAGGCCAGCCGCGGATGAAGATTCGCGACATCGACTTCCAACGCCGCCGCCTCGCCCTTCTTCTGGATCAACGCCTCGATCTCTTTCGTCGTTTCGGCAACCAGTTCCTCGATCCGCGACGGATGGATTCGGCCATCCGCGATCAATTTGCCGAGCGACAACCGGGCAATCTCCCGACGCACCGGATCAAAGCAGCTGACGATGACGACGCCCGGCGTGTCGTCGATAATCACGTCCACGCCCGTCGCCTTTTCGAACGCGCGGATGTTGCGGCCCTCGCGGCCGATGAT
>CAIXSC010000144.1 GCA_903921945.1 uncultured Planctomycetaceae bacterium | reverse complement strand
GAATCGCGAATGCAATCGAGGATCCGGCCCGCTCGACATCGTGTCGGTGCTCCCTACGCTTCCCTGGTCTGTTCTCGGAGTCGGGGAAACCTAGGCGATCGCCCTGCGAATTGCAAGCGACATCGGCAGCCCCGCCATCCGAACGGCTCGGCGACAAGTCTTTCGGCGGCCGCGATTACGCGCCTGGTGGTTGCCCGCTAGCGCTTGCTCGCTAGCGCTAGCTCGCTAGCGCTTGTTGCGGAGCCTCCCGCGAGGTGATAATCGGCTTCCTTGAAATCGGCACGCGTTTCATTTCCTTCCGCTTTTGCCTATCCCCCATCATGTTCATCGTTGCCTCTTCCCGCGACGCGCAGCAAGGTTCCCAACACAGCCGGCTCGTTCCATGGCAACGGGGCGCTGACCGCTTCTGCCTCTGGCTGCTGATCGCGATCGGATTCTGGTCGAGCTTCTTCCAGGAACGAGTATCGGCCCAGCCTGCAAGCGCCCAGCCTGCAAGCGCCCAGCCTGCAAGCGCCCCGCAAGCAAGCGCCCCGCAAGCAAGCGCCCCGCAAGCAAGCGCCCCGCAAGCAAGCGCAGCGCCGACGCCTGCAAGTCGAGACGCCTTCGAACTGGAGGGCAGTTTGCTGCTTTGTGGTGATGACAAGCCGGCCACGGAGGCGCTCGAAGCGTTTGTCAGCTTGGCTCGTGGCCGGGCCGCTCGAGTCATCTGCGTCCACGTTAGCGCTCGCGACGCGGCGGCTGCGAACCGAGGCGATGACGGACTCGATGCGGTCACGAACGCGTGGCTGCGGCGCGGTGGCGAACGGCTGCTGGTCGCGCGTGAGCGGGCGGGAACCGTGGCCAGCCCAGCGCTGGCCGAGTCGATCGCGGGCGCGACCGGCGTATGGTTCGCCAGTGAGACTCCGGCCGCCTTGGCCGAGTGGTTATCGCAGCCGGCGATCGCGGCGGCCTGCGACTCGATGCGGCGCAGCCGCGGAATCATTGCGGGAACGGCCACGCTCGCGAAAGCCATTTCGGAATCGCCACCGTTACCATCCCCGTCACCATCCCCGTCCCCGTCTCCGTCGGAGGTGAAGCGCAGCGCCTTATGGTTGCCGGGGATTTGGATATCGCCGCCCAGCGACGAGGCGTCGACGACGCTTGAAGTTTCGCTGAAGTCGCGTCCCGAACTGGTGGGACTGCGGATGGAGCGCGACACCGCGTTGCTGGTTCGCGGACGCGAATTGCAATCGCTTGGCTCGGGACAAACCAAGGTCGTCTACGCAACGCTGGAGGGGCGGCGCGATCCCGGCCAGACGCTCGGTGGCATCCAGCGAGTCGCGGACCTTCCAGCGCTCCGCCGCGCGGCCATCGACCGGCTTGCGAACAACTATCCGCCCGCGACACCCGCGACGCCCAAAGTGGACCGTGGCACGCTCGTCATCGTCGGTGGCGGCGGCACGCCTCCGGGACTGATGCAAAAGTTCGTCGAATTCGCGGGCGGCAAAGAGGCGGTGATCGCTGTTCTACCGATCTCCATGCCTGATCCCTTACCGCCCAAGGACGGCGCGGCGGAACTGTTCCGGAAACTGGGCGCGAAGGAAGTCCACGTGCTGGCTGGCCGTACTCCGGCCGCTGTCGAAACCCCCGAGGTCTGGGATGTGCTCGATCGCGCTACCGGTTTATGGTTCGGAGGCGGTCGGCAATGGCGGTTCGTCGACGCCTACGAGGCGACCGAATCGCTCAAGAAAATGCACGGCGTGCTACAACGCGGCGGCGTGGTCGGCGGCTCGTCCGCCGGCGCGACGATCCAGGGCGACTACTTGGCCCGTGGCCATCCGCTCGGACCGCACATCATGATGGCGGACGGTTACGAACGGGCTTTTTCGTTCCTCCCCGGCACCGCGATCGACCAACATTTCACGCAACGCAAGCGTTCGGACGATATGTTGCGACTCATGGAACGCTACCCGCAATTCCTCGGTCTCGGCATCGATGAAACGACCGCGATCATCGTCCGCGGATCGATCGCGGAAGTGGTCGGCAAGCACCACGTCCACGTTTTCGACACCCGCCGCGCCGCGCCCGACGGCAAGCCGGGGCAAGTCGTTTTGCCGGAGGGAGCGAAGTACGACTTGGTCGAACGCCGCGTCCTCGAGACGCCCGCCACCGAAGCGGGAAAGTGACGTGGAGGGGGGCTCTAAACGCAACCTCGAATGAACAGAGGCTTAATCACGGATGACACGGATGACACGGATGGCGCGGATGGAACGCGGCTGGAACCTGCGGTGAGACTAAGCCGTTTTCCTTTTCGTGCCGATCGGCGTGATCCGTGGTCCTAGACGCGATAACCGATTTCGGCGAGCAGCGTGGAGACTCGCCGCTGGTGGTCGCCCTGGATTTCCAGCAGATCTTCATTGACGGTCCCGCCCGCTCCGCAGGCCGTTTTCAATCG
>CAIXSC010000143.1 GCA_903921945.1 uncultured Planctomycetaceae bacterium | reverse complement strand
TGGCCAATTCCGAGCCAGCCTTGGCGGTCACCGACGATTCCAGGGTCATCCCGCTGGTGCGTCCGTCCACCGCGATTCCAAACGTGATTTGGTCGGCCTGCTCCATAAAGTCTTCGATCGACTTCATCGACGCCTTGCCCAATTGTTCGGTGATCGCCCGCTGCTCCGCCGGCAGATTGTCCGCCTGAGCCTGTAGCGCGCCATCAAAACCCATCTTGAGTTGGCTCATCGCCAATTCCCGGAACTCGGCGGGCAGATTGCCGATGTTCACTTGCACGGCGATGTCGTACTTGGCGACCAAGTCCTGAACGATCTTCCCGGGATCAGCCGGCACGCCTTGGAGGCTCTGCGGATCCTGCACGATGAACGCGTAGCCGCCCTGTTCCTTGATGTACATCGGCTGGGGCAAGTTGGCGCCAACTTCCAGCACGCCGTTGCCAACATCCTTCGCCGGTCCGATCTGCGCCTCGAAGTTGGCGAGGATTTGCTTCAGGTTCTTCACCGGCAAAAAACCGACCACTTGCGGGCCGGAAGCGCCCAGGCTGACGTAGGCGCCAGCCGGCTTGGTCCGGTCGAGACCCGTGGTGTAGACACCGGCGAGTCCCAGCCACAGATTGGCGGCATCCCCCTGGCCAGCGGCCGCGGCCACGGCGCCGACATCGGAGAAAATGTCATCCAACTTGTTGATCGAGACCACCATGAACGGCTTGGCGACCGCTTGGGCCCGCGCGACGAGCGGACTCACCAACAGCACTGCGACTGCCAGAGTCGCTCGAACCAAAAAACGAAAACTTTGAGCCACTGCCTGCTTCTCCTAAGGGGGATAAGCCGCCAGGTCGACGGACTCCACCAGGAACCTCGACCGCGGGAAAGTCGACGGCACCGCGACCGACGGTCGGACTCGCGGGAGCCACTTCGACGAAACAACTCTCATTACCCGAAATTCCGTTCGTGGGTTTCACCGATTCAGGCTCCCCCGACGGGCGTGCCATCCGAAATGGCCTGTTGCCTGACGCAGCGGCGAACGAGTTCGAAGGGCTTTCTGTGTCTGCGGACGCTTACACCTGACCCGGCCGCCTCACGACTAGGGCGTGCCGGACACCGGCACCTGCCCGCGAGAATCGATGCTGGCGACCTGCCGCTGAGCGAGACGGACCCTTCCGAGTCTGTGGACGACACGCCGTACGAGGTGACGCCAAGCCGGAAAACAATCGTACTGCCCGAAGGCGTCGACGCTTGGTTTTATCGTTCGCGGAAGACAATACGACCTTTGGTCAAGTCGTACGGGGAGAGTTCGACACGAACTTTGTCACCGGGGACGATACGAATGAAGTTCTTGCGCATCTTACCCGCGACGTGGGCCATCACTTCCCCACCGGTCTCCAACTGGACGCGGAAACGGGTATTGGCCAACGCCTGCATGACGGTGCCGTTGACTTCGAACGCGTCTTCATTATTCGCCATGCGGCCTTCCCCTGCGGACACTCGCCCAGAAACCGAGTCGGAAATTTAATCGTTTACGCTTCAGCCGTCCAGATGTTTGACTTTTTATCGGTGGTAGGGCGGGTGAGGATGGTTGTCTTCAAGTTTAGCGTTCCTAGGGATTTATCCCCCTGCGGTCAGGAAAACTTGCTTCGAGCTCCCGGCGGCAACTATACTCGACGCGGATTCTTTCCGATCCGGAGTAAGACGCTCCATGCTTTCGTTGCGGGGCCGGTTCGGAGCTGTTCGCGGAAAGTTCGGGAAACCCCTATGTATCGCCGCTGCCTTGGCTGTCTTGTCGCTCTGGTTGGGCTGGCCGCCCTTGCGGTGGCGGGGGGATCGACTGCACTGGCACAGACCGCGACTCCCGGCCGTCCGTTGGCGCCCGGGATTTTGCGCGTGATCACGGCCGAACCGCTCGAGGCCGAAACGCTCACCAAGCCGATACCCCTGACGGAGTTGCTCGCCAGCCTGGAGGGCTTGGAGTGGACGCCGAATTTTTCTCCCAAGAGCGAAACGCTCGTCGAGATGTCGAAGGCGATCGTGTTGCGTCGCGATATCTGGAATCTGGAGTTCGCCTTTAAGCCGCTTCGCCGCATTTGGGTGGACATGCCCCAGCCGACGGGCAAAATGCAGCGGAAGCATCTGTACTACATGGTTTATCGAGTGAAGAACAACGGCTCCGATCTCGCGCCGAAACCGATCAAGGATGAGACGTTCGAGCACATCACCTATGGGACGGAGCGCGTCAACAAAGACGGTCTCACGTTCCTGCCTCAGTTCGTGCTGTCGGGCAAGGTGCTCGAAGACGGCGTCTACAAGGACCGCGAGTACCTGGACCGGATCCTGCCTTACGCCACGGCGGCCATCGCCGACCGCGAGAATATCGCTTCCAAGCTGCACAACACGGTGGAAATCGTGAAGGTCCGCGTGCCACTGAGCGACGATCGGAACGACCGCAGTGTTTGGGGCGTTGTCACCTGGGAAGACCTCGACCCGCGGATGCACTACTTCTCGATCTACATCCAGGGACTGACAAACGCTTACAAGTTCGCGGACGCTCCGCAGTTCACCAAGGGCAGTCCGCCGGGGCAGGGACGCAAGTTCGCCTACAAGACGCTGCAACTGAACTTCCGACGCACCGGCGATACGCTGTTCGAACATGAAGAGGAACTGATCTACGGGATCCGTCTGGAGAAGAATCCCGTCGAGCAAGTGAAGATCCTTCGGCATTACGGCTTGAAGGAACCCCTTGATCATCAGTGGCTCTATCGTTAAAGTCCTTGGTTCATTCGTGGCGTGCGCTGACGCGGGGTGGCATTCGAGCGGGCGTGAGGGCCGCGATTTTCGCGACAGATTCGCGGTTCGACGGCCTGAAGCCGCCGGATTTGGATTCCGACAGACTCTTGGAAGGAACGTCGTTCGATGGCACATAAGAAAGGTCAAGGCTCCTCCCGCAACGGTCGCGATTCGAATGGACAGCGGCGCGGCGTGAAGCGGTTTGGTGGCGAACAGGTAACGGCGGGAAGCATTCTCGTCCGTCAGGTCGGCACGGTGTTCCATGCCGGTCGCAATGTCGGCACGGGCAAGGATTACACCCTGTTCGCGCTCGTCGACGGCGTGGTCAAGTTCGACCAGGACGGCCGTCGTGTGAACATCGAACTGCCGGTAAGCGCCAACTAGCGTGCTGGTCGTCGATGGCGATTTACCGGTTTTAGCTAGCCATTTTTAGCTAGCCGTTTTTAGCTAGCCGGTTTTAGCTAGGAAGTGTTGGTCACCCGGTGTTAGCTAGCCGGTGTCGGTCGGACGTCGTCGGTTAGCTGGTGTCGGTTAGCTTGTCTCCGTACGCCGCTGTCAGTTCGCTGGCGTGATTAAGCCAGTGGCCGAGTGACGCTGGTATTGAGCTTGGGAAAGCAGTCGGCAGCGGTGGAGTCCCGGCGAGTTCAGCCTAGCTTGTCGGGGCTGAGTTGGTAGCGAACAAATCACCGAGGGACGCTCGATGGGGCGTCCCTTTTTTCGTATCCGTATCCGTCGAGGGAATGGCAGTCATGTTTGTGGACCGGGTGCAGATCGAAGTGGTGGCGGGAGACGGCGGCGACGGTTGTGTGAGCTTTCGCCGTGAGAAGTATGTGCCGTATGGCGGGCCGGATGGTGGCGATGGCGGCCATGGCGGCAGCGTCATCATGGTTGTCGAGCAGGGCGTGAACAATCTGGCGGGCTTCGCTCACAAACGTGTTTGGCGAGCCGCCTCGGGCGAGCATGGCCAGGGATCGAACTGCCATGGCCGAAGCGCTTCCGACATCACGCTGCCGGTGCCGCCCGGGACACTGGTGATCGACGCCGTCGAACAGTTCGTGATCAAGGATCTGACGACGGTGGGCGAGCGCTTCGTGGTAGCGAAGGGGGGAAGCGGTGGCCGCGGCAACACGAAATTCAAAACGGCGACGAATCGTGCGCCGCGCGATTTCACGCCCGGCGAGGAGGGACAGCGCCGTCAGGTTGTGCTGGAGCTGAAAGTCATCGCGGACGTTGGTTTGGTTGGAAAGCCGAACGCGGGCAAGAGCACGTTGTTGAGCCGGCTTTCGCGGGCCCGGCCCGAAATCGCCGACTACCCATTCACGACCAAGCACCCCAATCTGGGACGCGTGCAGATTGACGCCGACCGCGGTTTCATCCTCGCCGATATCCCGGGGCTGATTGAAGGTGCTCATGACGGCGTGGGGCTGGGACATGAATTCCTCCGACATATCGAACGGGCCGGCATTTTTGTGCATCTGCTCGAACCGATGCCTTACGATGGAATCGATCCGTTGGCGAACTACCGCGCAATTCGCGACGAACTTGTGCAGTACAACCCGCGTATGGAGCAACGGCCGGAGATCATTGCCGTGTCCAAGGCTGAACTGCCAGGAGCGGCCGAAGTGCGAGACCGCATCGAGGCGGCGATCGGCAAACCGGTGCTGTTGATCTCGGCGGTGACGGGGCAGGGTTTGAATCAACTGACCCGCGCGATCGCCAAGGAACTTTTCCCGACGGAAGAGGCATGAATGCTCATCGAGAAGTCCTGAACACTCGGTTGTTGGCGGTTGACATTGGAAATACGGCCGTGAAGGCGGCGTTGTTTTCGGCGATTCAACCGGCCGATGGCACGCTTCCGATGCCCGACTTTACGG
>CAIXSC010000142.1 GCA_903921945.1 uncultured Planctomycetaceae bacterium | reverse complement strand
TAGCCTGCTCGACCTTCCCTCCGCTACGGCTTGCTCTTCGGCCCCGGCGGGCGACGATCCTACGCGAAACATGCGGCCGCACGACGTCCGCTCGCAAAACGAGCGGCCGCAAGACCATCGTTCGCGAAACAAGCGGCCGCGCGACCATCGTTCGCGAAACGAGCGGCCGCGCGACCATCGCCCTGGCACATCCCTCCCAGAGGGGCTACTCCCCGATGCACACGAGACTCTTTTCGGTGCGAACGAACAGCCGGGCACCGCTGACGGCGGGTGTAGCGTTGCAGTTGCCAGTCAACTTGTTCACGGCCACTTGTTCGAACTTGTCGGGATTGGCGCGGAACACCACAGTCGCCGCATCCTGGTCGATTCCGTAAAGCAGATCGCCGACTTGAACGAGCGACGCCCAGTAGGCAACGCCTGCCCGCTGCGTCCACCGCACCTTGCCGGTCGCTGGTTCCAGGCACTCGATCGTGCCGGGGCCTGCATTGGGGCGGTACACATACTCGCCAACGACGACCCCCGAACCAATGCTCTGCGGGTTGTTTTCCTTCCGCCATAATCGATGCGTCTCGGTGACGTTGCCCGAGCCTCCGAGCCGCACGGCGAACGCCGCGCCGTTGAAGCCGCCCGTGACGAACAACACGTCGCCGGCGATGAGCGGGGATGAATACGCCAAATCGCCGCGGCTATGGCTGGTGCCCTCGCACCACCAGAGCGTCTTGCCGTCGGCGGGCCGATAGGCGACGACCCGCGTCGGCATCGCGAGCACTAGTTGCTCATCGCCTCCCACTCGCACGATCACGGGCGTCGTCCAAGAGCCGTGGTACTTGCCCGCTTTGTTGCGATCGGCGTCACCTTCGAGCGGTTCGTCGGTTTCCCAAATCGTCTTGCCGGTTTCCAGTTCGTAGGCGCCAACGAAGACTCGCTTGCCTGGCCCGCTGTGCAAGATCACTCGGCCGGCGTGCAGGATCGGAGATGTGCCGTAGCCCCACATGTGCTCGAATTCGCCCAGATCCCTCGACCACAACACCTTGCCATCGCGGTCGTAACAGTGAAGCCCGGCCGATGCGTGCCAGACCACCACGCGGTCCGCGGTCGCGACCGGTGTCGTTCCGCAGTAGGGATTGGTGTCATGCGTGGCGAACTTTCGGGCGGCGGTCACCGTCCGCACCCATTTTTTCGCGCCGGAGGCGGCATCGAAGCAATACAGACTGCGGCCCTTGCCCTCGGCATCCTCAGCGGAGGTCACGTAAACCTGGTCGCCCACCACGATGGGGCTTCCATTGCCAGGACGCGGCAACTCGACCTTCCAACGAATGTTTTGATCATCGGCCCAACGGGTCGGCGCTTTCGCTTCGGCTGCCAACCCCGACAGCGTCGGCCCGCGAAACGACGGCCAATCGGCAGCCCGCGCCGCGAGGCTCGCGGACCAGACGTTAACGAGGGTCATCCCCAACAGGGTTGCCGCGAAAACAATCCGTTTGCGGTTTCCGGAAAAACAGATCTGCATGAATGAAACTCCGCTGAAGGTGGAAAAACGAATGGGCAGGCAGTGCTGGCGGTTCGTCGGAAGATCGCGACCGTCGGCTCACGCGTATCGTCGCAGGTAGTTTTTCACGGCGACTTTCTTAGCCGTGCTGTCGGAACTCATGTAGCGGACCGTCCCGAAGATGGGCCGCTCAGGGCCCCACGGCCGGTCGTAGCGTCCCAGCACCCAGAAGATGCCACAGTACGAATTCGGGTTGCGGCCATCGAACGCGTATTTGTTGTTCAGTTCAACCATCGTGGCGAGCGCCTCCCGCGGATGGGCGGACCACTCGAGGATTTTCTTGCCCCACAACATTCGCAGGTAGTTGTGAATCCGCCCCTCGCGGACTAACTGACGTTGAGCCGCGTTCCACAGCGGATCGTGGGTCTTCGCCGCCTCGAATTCCGCGAGGGTGTACACCCAGGGACGTTTGTCGATCGAGTGCTTCTCCAGCGTTTCCAAAACCCACCCCGGCAACGACTCGTAGCGGTGGTAGTCCCGCGGCCTGTGCGCCGAAAAGTTGTAGCCGATCTCGCGCCAGACGAGCAGTTCTTCCAAGAACGACTCCACCTCCGGACTCGCTTGCCACCACCCTTGGGCTTTCCCGTGCGGCTTCACGGTCAGCCGCGCCGGCGTCCAGGCGTCGCGCTTCATCACCGCCGCGAACAACTCGTGCGCGGAAATATGCCCGAAGTGCAGGTAGGGCGACAAACCGCTGGCCACCTCCTGTTCCGGTTCATTGCGCGTGGTCGCGTACAACGGTAATCGCTCGTCGACGAACCGCTTCAAAGCCGCGCTCGCGGCCACCGCCCCCCCTCGGAGGCCAGTCGACGCAACCCCGTGATCAATCGGAAAGGCGCCGAGGTCGGCATCCGGTCGCTCGAATCGATCCAACGCCGCGGCCGGCCATTGACGGAGTACCTCGGCCGGCAGTTCCGCGAGCTTCGGCAGACGACTCGCCGCCAAAGGTTCGGGACGCGGCGTTTCCAAAAGGAATGGCGTGATCTCCTTCTGCAAATGCCGCCGGAACGAATGCGCCACGGTAAACACACGGTCGGTCGCCCATAGCGGGTACACGCCATTGGAATCGACGGTCTGGAGACGCACGGTCAGACGGCGGGCCGCGAGTCGCACCATCGCTGGCAGGAAAAAACAGGGAAACTCGTCCGTTACCACCACGCACGCATCGCGAGCTAGCGTTTCCAGCAACCGTTCGCCCGCGCCCAAGTGCGGCTCTAGGTAGGGGTAATACGCCACCTGATGCGCCGCGCAGCGAGCCGCATTGTCCCGCATGCCGTCGATCACAAAACGGTGAATCCGGTCGCTTGCCCAGCGATAGCCGCACCGTAACGGCTCGAACACCAGCAGCGGGCGACGGAAATGACGCGCCCAGTCCACAGCCTGTTGCAATCCGAAGTGGTAACTCGTGCGGCGATGCGCGGTCATCCAGTACAAGACGTACTGGCCATCTTCGCGGAGCGGTTGGTCGTTGGCATCGCGAACTCGCAACGCGGGCACAGAGCTCATGCGGGATTCTCGCCGTGGTTTTCGCCATCCGTATAGGCGACGCAGGATAGTCGATTTTGGCGAGCCAAGCGAAGGCGACGCCTGGCCGGATTCCTCATCGCAGCCCCTCCCGCCGGTTTGCCACGCCAAGCCGATCGGACGAATCGACATCCGTGCCTGCGTGACTCGCTAGGTCGACGACGGGGCTGGCGGCCGCTAAAATCCACGATCCTTGGAAAAACGCGATCGTAAAAATGAGTATGGCGAGGTAGTTTTCAGGGTGGTTGGCAACCGGGGAAAGCTTCGCCCAGTCGCCATTGGCCGTGCCGCGGGAAAATCCGTGACAAACCACAAAGCTTGCCCAATCACTCCTATCGCCAAGCGAATGAACGGTCGATAACCGGTCTAATCTCCGTGCGCTGCGCCGGGCGCGGAGCTTGTTCGCCTCACCGCCCGCCACAACCGGCGGCGGGTACCGCCTAGGATTCACGAATGAACCACTCAACCGTTGACCTGGATTGCCTAAGTGCCGCCTACGTCGAGTCGCTCATGGAGGAGTACTTGCGTGACCCGGCTCGCGTTCCCGAGTCGTGGCGCGGGTACTTCGCGCAG
>CAIXSC010000141.1 GCA_903921945.1 uncultured Planctomycetaceae bacterium | reverse complement strand
CGGGCCGTAAACGGGGCCTCGGCAACTTCGCCCGGTCCGGTGGCACCGACACCGGCCGTGAACGGTAGCTTGGCAGAGCAGCCGGTGGATTCGGGTGTAGGGCCACCCGCTGTCGATCCCGGTACGTCAAATCCTGTCGCCGGAATCGCGAGCGGTGCGGGGCCTGAGGGCGTGCGTTTCGATCCCAAAGAAGCAATGATCGACCGCGGCTGGAACGAGGCGCGGGCCGAAGTTGAAGCGGGCAAGCACCGCCAAGCGTTGTTCATTCTGTCTCGGCTGTACGCGGACCCGCGACTGACCGCCGCCGACCGCCGCCGTCTTCAGGATGCGCTCGATCCGCTCGCAGCGCAGGTCATTTACAGCCAGCAGCACACGCTCGAACAGCCGTTCCTGGTGCGTCGCGGCGACACGCTGCCGGCGATCGCCGAACAGTATCAAGTACCGTGGCAGTTGCTCGCCAACATCAATGGCGTGCGCGATCCCGAATTCCTGGTGCCCGGCACGAAACTGAAGGTGGTGCGCGGACCATTCCGAGCGGAAATCAATCTCGCCGACCAAGAGCTGACGCTGCACCTCAATCAACTGTACGCGGGCCGGTTTCCGATCGCGGTCGGCCAGGATCCGCCGCCGACAGTGGGGGAGTTTGAAATCAAGGCCAAGTCGGAGGGCCGCGAGTTCGCGACGGGCGACGGACAAGTGATCCCGGCCGGCCACCCTGCGAATCCCTACGGCACGATGTTTATGGAAATCGGCCGCAATCTCGCCATGCATGGCAGCGCAACGGCCGAAGACGCCGCGCCCAGTGCCGGTTGCATCAGTCTCAGCCCCCGCGACGCGCTCGATGTGGCCGGTATACTCTCCGTCGGCTCCACGGTCACCATCCGCCGTTGACCGCGCTCGCGGCACAGGCCTCGACCAGCGCACCACCCGCATTTCCCGGAGACGCACCTCGTGTACGACCGACAGGCGCTCATCGCGTTGATCCAAGCAAAGGCTCTCGAATTCGGCGACTTCACGCTGGCCTCGGGAAAGAAGGCTCGCTTCTATCTTGACTGCCGTCGCGTCACGCTCGATTCGCGCGGTGCGAATCTGATCGCCGCCGGTATTCTTGAACGGATCGCCGACGCATGGCCCGACGCGGTTGGCGGAATGGCGGTCGGCGCGGATCCGATCACCGGCGCGGTGATCACGCTGGCCGGCCAAGGCCCGCGGCCACTCCGCGGTTTCATCGTGCGGAAAGAGGCGAAAGCGCACGGCAAGGGACGCGATGTCGAAGGCCCCGTCAAAGCGGGCGACCGCGTGGTGATCGTTGAGGACGTGGTGACCACGGGCGGCAGTTCGCTGTTGGCCATCGAAAAAGTCGAGGCGGCTGGGATGATCGTCGACAAAGTCGTCGCCATCGTCGATCGGCTCGAAGGCGGCGCCGAAGCGTTCGCCAACCGTGGCTACAAACTCGAAACGCTGCTCACCATCCGCGATTTGGGCATCGAACCGACCGCGTGACGCGACCTCGGTCGTCACGCTTGGAAAGTTCCCACCGGAACCGCGCATGGAAACCTCGCTCCATCGCCAACTCAAGGCGCTCTACGCCGCTGGCGACGCGCAACTGGAAGTGCCGCTTGACGACTTCCGCATCGATGTCATTGCCGATGGGCGGCTGGTGGAAATCCAACATGGAAAGCTGGCGGCCATTCGAGACAAGATTGGCCGGCTGCTCGAGCGACATCAGGTGACGGTCGTCAAGCCGTTGATCGTCCGCAAGACGTTGGTGCGGTTGGACGGTCCTGGCGGGAGGGTAGTCAGTCAACGACTCAGCCCGCGCCGCAGCCGACCGCTCGATCTGTTCCACGAACTGGTCTATTTCACTCGCGTTTTTCCCCATCCTCGATTGACGCTCGAAGCGCCGCTGGTCGAAATCGAGGAACGGCGTTATCCGGGACACGGCCGCCGCCGCCGTTGGCGTCGATCGGACCATGAGATCGAAGACCAGCAGCTGATCGCGGTCGAACGCACGATACGGCTCGTCGACCGCCACGATCTGCTTTCGCTGATTCCCGGTTCATTGCCGCTGCGATTCGATTCGGCCGCGATCGCGCAAATCGCGTCGGTGCCCCGTTGGGTGGCCCAGCGAGTGGTCTACTGCCTGCGAAAAATGGGAGCCACGCGCGAAGTGGGCAAGGTTGGCAATACTCGGCAGTACGCCATTCGCGGGTTTGAGTGAACGCCATGCGGGCCGCGAGTTGGTCCGCCAGAGGCTTGGCCCCGATCTCCGCCGCCAGCCGTCTCGCACTACCTCGCCGCCAGCACGCTCGATACAATGCGGCCCCGCGAGCGGAAACGCTCGGATATCAACGCGGTCCCGCGGCGCTCGCAGCCGGCGGGAACACCCGCTGGAACAGCAGGAGGATCGGATGAGCGGCAAGGCGAAAACGGCGATTGTTCCCACTCGTAGCGACGACTATCCCGAGTGGTACCAGCAAGTGATCAAGGCGGCCGACTTGGCCGAGGTTTCGCCCGTTCGCGGTTGCATGGTCATCAAGCCGTGGGGCTGGTCGATCTGGGAAAACATGCAAGCGGTGCTCGACGGCATGTTCAAAGCCACGGGCCATGAGAACGCCTACTTTCCGCTGTTCATCCCGATGAGTTTCCTGCAAAAGGAGGCGGAGCACGTCGAGGGGTTCGCGAAGGAATGCGCCGTGGTCACCCACCATCGGCTCGAACCGGTCCCGGACGGCAAACTGATGCCCGCCGCGCCGCTTGACGAGCCTTACATTGTGCGGCCGACCAGCGAAACGATCATCGGCGCGATGTACGCGAAATGGGTCGAGTCGTACCGCGACCTGCCGATCCTTATCAATCAATGGGCGAACGTTGTGCGTTGGGAAATGCGCACGCGGCTGTTCCTCCGCACGGCCGAGTTCCTTTGGCAAGAGGGCCACACGGCGCACGCGACCGAGGCGGAAGCGTGGGAGGAAACCCGCCGGATGCTCGACGTCTACGCCGACTTTGCGGAAAACTGGATGGCGATGCCGGTGATCCGCGGCGAAAAGACGGCTGGCGAGCGTTTTCCTGGAGCCGTCTCGACGCTGTCGATCGAGGCGATGATGCAGGATCGCAAAGCACTTCAGGCTGGCACATCGCACTTCTTGGGACAAAACTTCTCCCGCGCCCAGCAGATCAAATTCCAAGATCAGAACGGCCAGGAGGCGTTCGCGTGGACGACCTCGTGGGGCGTCTCCACCCGACTTGTCGGCGCGCTGATTATGAGCCACAGCGATGACGATGGACTCGTTTTGCCTCCCAAGCTCGCCCCGAAACATGTCGTGCTATTGCCGATCTACCGCAACGACACGGACCGCGCGAATGTGCTCGCCTACTGCGATTCGCTGAAACGCGATTTGGAAGCGATCCCGTACGCCAACGGCCGCCTGCGTGTGCAGATCGACGATCGCGACATTCGCGGCGGCGAAAAGGCGTGGCATCACGTCAAACGCGGCGTGCCGCTCCGCGCCGAAATCGGCCCCAAGGATATCGCGCAAGACGCCGTGTTCCTCTGCCGCCGCGACACCGGAACGAAGGCCAGCACGCCTCGCGCTCCATTCATCGCCACCGTCAGCCAAACGCTCGATGAAATCCAGGCTAACCTGTTCCAACGCGCCCTGAAGCTGCGCCAGGACAACACCGTCACGATCGATTCACTGGCCGATTTCCAAGCTTATTTCACACCCAAAAACGAAGAACGTCCCGAGATCCACGGCGGCTTCGCCCTCTGCCACTTCAGCGACGACCCGGCCGTCGATCGACTGCTGAAAGACATGAAAGTCACGATTCGCTGCATCCCACTTGAGGGCGACAAAGAGCCGGGCCGCTGCGTCATCTCCGGCCAGCCCAGTTCGCAACGAGCCGTGTTCGCCAAAGCCTATTGATCGCCGCGAAACGTCAAGGCCGTGGCGGGCGACGACGCCGCCGTGTCGCGATTGGGATCGGCCTGGGGTTTACGCACGAAACATCGTCAGCCGTGGTGTTATCCATCGGCGGCAGGCACCCGAGGGCGGCGTACGCTCTACCCTGGGACGGCATGTTGCTGCCTTTTCGGGACGCCGCGACCAGCCCTGGTGTTTCTATCGCCCTGGAAAGGTGCGACTCTGTCGGCGTTATGAAATAGCACTCGCGGTGAAGTCGCGTCTTTACGCTTGAAATTACGCAATCCCGCAACGCAAGCCGCGACGGATTGCGATGTGGCTCGGAAGTTGGACGTGGCACGAATCTTCGGCGGGACCGATAGGAATCCCGGATGGACCGGAAAGTTGGGCCTAGACGAACAGTT
>CAIXSC010000140.1 GCA_903921945.1 uncultured Planctomycetaceae bacterium | reverse complement strand
GAAGCAACACTCAACGCGGCCGAGGACCGCGACGCGGACGCTTCCTGGGAATCCAATCCTAAGGACATGGCTTCGGCGGTCGCGGACCGGCGCGAGTCTTCGGCAGACTGCCACGCCTGCAGGATCCGGTCCGCCAACTCCACCGGCGGCTGACCGCCTCCGAAAACTTGGCGAAGCCCGACTTCGATGGCGGAATCGAGCACCGCATCGTCGGCCGACGACGAGCGTCCGACGCTCTCGGGACGATCGGTGGAAGGATCGTGTTCAAAACGATTCATGACTCGTCCGCCAGCTTTCGTTTAACGCACTCCCGCAACTGGTCTTTGGCCCGTTGCAAGAGATTCTTGGCTCCGTCCTCGCTCAAACTCAACTCGCGTGCCAACTGCATACGAGTCGCTTCCTCGCCATAACGAAGCCGCAGGGCAAGCCGCGCCCGCTCAGTCAGCGTTGCCAAACAATCTCGCAAGACTTCGAACCGCAGTTCCCTGCTCTCCGTACCCGCCAATGCGTCCCAAGCCCGATCCAGCACCCGGACTTCATCCAGGGGCACCTGGCGGCGCTCCCGACGCCGCTTGGTGATCAGCAGGTTCACCGCAATGGTGCGGAGATACTTCCCCGTGGCCTTCGCTCCCTGATCCTGAAAGCTTCCCTCGCGGACGCGGCGGTCGCTAAGCATCCGCAGGAACGTATCCTGAGTCAGATCGCTCGCCTCCGCCTCGTCACACCCCAGAGCTCGCAGGTGCAGCCACACTCCGCGGTAATGCGTCTCGATCAGCGTGCGCGGATCTAAAGGCTTCCCGGAGGGCGGCTCGAAAGACGATGCCATGGATCACGCAATTAAAACGCGGCGGACTCGCGAAAGTACTCAGCGAATTCCGTCGCCAGCGTGCAAAAACACAAGTCTCGATGCCACACACGTCGCCAGCGTAACCACCGCGAAGTCCGCGACACCGGCACAACACACCACACGAAATGATAAGGGCCGGGACATCGCTGTCCCGGCCCAAACCTTCATTCCCTGACTACGCTCGAATTCAGCCAAGTTCTTGGCCAAGCCGCCCGCTCATCGAGTCGTCGAGCGAGTCGACAAACTGAGTCGACAAGCGAGCAGCCAAGCGAGTCGTCAAGCGGGTACTAGGCGAACAGTTCCTTGATGACCTTGCCACCGTTGGCGATCTTCATCGGCCGGCCGCTCTTGCTGGTGAACGTGGTTTCCAGCGAGATGCCCAACGTCTTGCAGATCGTCGCCATGACGTCTTGCGACGTGTACGGCTCGGTCTCGACGCTCGTGCCATCTTCGTTGGTCTTGCCGACCGCGATGCCGCCCTTCAGGCCACCACCGCCCACCATCACGCTCCACGACCGCGCCCAGTGGTCGCGGCCGGCGGTGGCGTTGATGCGCGGCGTACGGCTGAATTCACCCATCCAAATGATCGCCGTGTCTTGCAACAAACCGCGATCTTCCAGGTCGGTGACCAGCGAGCTGATCGCCTTGTCGATCACCGGCAACTTGGTGTCCTTCAACGT
>CAIXSC010000139.1 GCA_903921945.1 uncultured Planctomycetaceae bacterium | reverse complement strand
GCTCATCACGACGGCCTGCATCACGGTGGCCTGCATCACGATGGCCTGCAAAAAGTTCCCGCGTTTGAGGATCCGTGTCAAAGTGTGTCGCTCCGTGGCAAGCGTCGTGACAAGCTCCGTGGCAAGCTCCGTGGCAAGCGTCGTGCGGGCTTTCGGACATCGGGATTCGAGCCGCGCCTGTGTCCACGACTTGGCGGTGACCGAGAGTGGCTGCCGCGCGGGCAAGCCACTCGCCTGCCGGCGCGCTTTACTGTGGCGGCGGAGCCGCTTCGCGAACGACCACGCCATGCTCTTCGCTGAGCACCAGGACGGAGAACTGCGAGACAGCGCCGAGGTCGTTGGTGCTCAACGACGCGTACTCGAAGCGACCACGGACGTCCGTGTAGCCGTCCTTGTAGAACTTGACCTCGCCGGAGTCGGTGCGGGCGTAGACCTTCACGTAGACCTTGGCTAGCGGCTTGTTGGTTGCCGCGTGCGCGACCTTCACCTGACCGAAGTTCTCGATGACCTGAACCGTCAGCGAATTCGAGTAATACGCCTGCGAGCGGGTCTGGCCGCCACCGGTGACTTCCACCAGCACGTTGCGGTTGCGGAGCGATTCGGGCAGCGGCGTGGTGAGCGTGGTCTGCCTTTCCGGCAACGCCAGTTCCATCGACTGGTTCGGGCGAATCGCGGAGAACTGGCCGCTGAACTGCTGCACAAACGGATTGCGGCTGAATAGCAGTTCGACGTCCATGACGTAGTAGTTGACGCGGACCGAACGCAGATTCTGGTAGTTCACCGTGACCTTGCCCGCTTCGACCTTCATTTCCAGGCTTGGCTCGGTGGCGGCGAGTTTCGTCTGCTGCTGCGTGCGATCTTCCGCGTCGACCGTGGCGGTGGCGGCTCCTTGAGCCTCATCGATCTGGGCGATCACCGCGGCGAACGCGTTTCGCCACCGATCGACTGGATGGTCGGCGTATTTGGCCGCGATCGCGCGGGCCGCCGGCAAATCCTCCACCGAAATCTTGAGGTACGCGGCGCAGTAGTCGTACTGCATCCGAGTCGCCACTTTGGCGGCGTCGACTTTGGCGAACGCTTCCAGCGCGTCGGCGACTCGATCCTGCAACAGCAGATAATACGTCACCGCCAGCCAATCGCTGTCAGCCAGTTTGGGGAGGTAACCGAGTTGCCGCAGCAACGCGTGGTACTGGGCGTCCAGCCGGTCGTTGACAATCTGGCGCCGCTTCCCAAGGGCATGGGCGCGGGCGTTCACCAGCGGCTTGTATTCCAGATGTTCGAATGTCCGACGCTCGACGGGATCGATGGTCAACAGCGGGCTTTCCAGCCAACCGCCGCAAGCCGCGACAATCGGTTCGCTATGCCGGAGAAACTCGCGGGCCGCCGATGGAACATCGTGCACGAGCGAGTAAGACCAGAGCGTGGGATGGTAGAGCCGGCGTTCAGCGAGCAGGAGCACGACCTTTTCGAAGAACGCTTTCTCGCCGAGGCGGAAAGCGATCTTGTCGAGGTTGAGTCGCTGGACGTTCTCGCGGCCGAGGAACGCGAGCACCTCGTCGTTCGAACCGTTTTGCGACACGTAGTCCCACGACTGGAGATCCAGCTTGGTGAGTTGAGCCACCACGTTGAATGTCGCCGGCGGGGCGGCGGCCACCACGACTTCGTTGCGGGCGACATGCACGGGAAACTGCGGGAACTTGCCTGGCAGCGGAAAGTAGAAGTGGTATTCGAAGGTCCGCGTGTTGTAAGGTTCGAGCGTGACGTAGAAGGTTTTGGTCGGCTGAGAATTC
>CAIXSC010000138.1 GCA_903921945.1 uncultured Planctomycetaceae bacterium | reverse complement strand
TAGCCTGCTGAGCCATAGCCTGCTGAGCCATAGCCTGCTGGCTTGGTCGCCGGCGAACCGTTGGCGACTGGCGGTCCGTAAACTGCCGGACCAGACGTCGCCGCACCATAAGCCGCCGGGCGACCATACGCATCCGGTCGAGCGGTCGCGGCACCGGGGGCGCCCGAGGCCGGAGACATGCCCGACGAGTTCGGAGCGGGTCCGGGCGGTGACGCCGTCGCCAAGTGGCTGGCGGGTTGAACCGGTCGCATCCCGAGGGCCGGTTCGCGTCGCGACGAGTTTGGCGACACCGGTTTCAACGCCGGCGAACCATCTCCCGCGCTTGGCACGCCATCCAGATCGGCGCCTTTGACCGGGGCCGGAGCGCCCTGGAGCGAGCGGGGCACCGCCTCATTCGGATCGTAGAAGTATTTGCTGCCGGTCGGATCCTGGTCCGGGTAGATAACCGGGAGCGTGTCGCCGCAGTTGAGGCAGCTACCACCCTGGAGTCCGACGTCGCCATGGACATTGACCACATCGCCCAAGCACCAGTTCATTCGCTCGGATTCGACGCCCTTGATCCAGTCGTAGTCCTCGTCGAATTTCACAATCTTCGGGGTCATGATAATCATCAGTTCGCGGCGATCTTGCGAATTCGAGTTGTATTCGAATAGCTTGCCGAGCACTGGAATGTCGGAGAGATACGGCACGCGACGATTGGTGACCGATTTCGATGACTGGATCAAACCGGCGAACACCACCGTTTGCCCGTCTTTCGCACTGATGGTCGTGACAGCGCTGGTCGAGTTGATTCCTTTAATCTCCGTGGAAGCCGTTCCAGCGGCGCTGGGAACGAACAGCGAGTCTTTCTGATTGTCGCTTAGCGAGGAGTTTTCCGCCTGGACGTTCATCAGAATGACGCCGTCGTCATTGATCTGCGGGATGATATTCAGAATCAAGCCGATATCCACGTCGGCGACGTTTTGTGTGACCGCGGTCGTCGTCTGGGTGGTGCCTTGAAGACGGGCGATCCGCTTGCCCACGATCACTTGCGCTTGGCGATTGTGGATCGCCATCACTTGCGGACGGCTCAACACTTGCAAACGGCCCGACTGCTGCAGAGCGCGAATCAGGATGTTGACCGAATCGCTGGCCGCCGATAGCACAAGGCCGCCGAACTGCGTCGTCGGCGACACTCGTCCCAGTCCGAAATTCGATAATCCCTGCGAAGCGACGGTGGCGCGGCCGGTGTTCGTCGAGTTTGGCAGGGCGTTGACGGTGCCCGCATTGTTGAAATTGAAGCCAACGTTGTTGCTCGTCACCGAGCCGCGGTCGTACAGCAGCGAATCTTGCAGGCCCAGTTCCACGCCCATTTCATACAAATTGTTCAACTGGACTTCGGCCAACAGCACCTGGATCATCACCATCGGCGGGCGATAGTCCAGTTGCTCGATCATCTTGATGATCTCGTCGTAGAACGTTGGCGTGGCGCTGACCACCAGCGAGTTGGTTTGCGGTTCGGCCTGCAGCAGGAATTCGCGTTCCAACTGCTCGAACGGGGCGACCGCTTGGTTGAAAAACTGGTTCTGGTTGATGACCTGCCGCTGTTGCTGCAGCAACTGGGTGATGGAGGTGGCCACATCCTGGGCCAAGGCGTTTTTCAGCCGGTAGATGGTCAGGCGGCGACGCGGCACGTCGCCTTCGTCCAACCGCAGCAGAAGCGCCTCGACCACTTTCAAGTCGCCAGAGGAACCGGACACGATGATGCTATTGGTGCGGGCGTCGACGGCGAACCGCAACGGCACCAGCACGCTGTCGCCGGCGTTCGGTCCACCGACCGGCCCGCCGAGGTTGCCGATATTGCCGAACCCGGCTGCGCCAAAGGCGCCGCCGCCGAACGCGCCGCCGGTGCCTTGTCCAATCGTCACCTGCTGGCCGAACAAACCTTGCAGCATCCGGGCCAGCGAAGTGGCGTCGCCGTTGGAAACGGTAAACACCTTGATTTGCGATTCCGCGGCCGGGAGACTGTCCAGCTCTTTAATAATGGCCGCAAGCAGCTCCATGCTCTTCGCCGGAGCCCGCACGAGCAGCGAGTTGCCGCTGACGTCGGCGGTAATGAAGACATCCGAGGAGATACCTGACGCGACGACTTTCTTCTGCAACGCGTCGACCGCGACGAACTGCAGGTTGGTCGGTCGCGCGGTGCCGGCAGCCGCGCCGGCGGCGGCCGCGCCACCGCCTTGATTGCCCTGGTTAAAACCTTGTCCGCCGGGCTGGCCTTGAGCACCTCCCTGGGCGCCAGCGCCCGCCGCTCCGCCCGTCGCCCCGCGAATCGCGGCCTGGAGCACGTTGGCCATGTCTTGAGCCAGCGTATTGGCCAGCTTGAAGATCCGTAGTTCGCTGGTGGCTTGGCCCTCCTCGACGTCGATCTGTTCGAGCAGCTTTTCCACTTCCAGCATGTCGCGTGGCGACGCCTGGATAATCAGCGAGCTCGTCCGGACATCGGCGACAATCACTAAGCGGGTGGCGAGGTTGGTGCCCGCCCCAGCCGCTCCGCCGGCCTGCGCGCCTCCTGGCCCTCCGCCCTGCAGACCGCCTTGGCCGAAACCACCCTGGCCACCGCCCTGGCCGATCGCGCCACCCGGGGCGCCACCGGCAGCGCCACCGCCGATCGGTTGTTGGCCGAAGAACGTGCGGATGGTCGTCTCCGCCTCCGCGGCGCCCATGTGTTTGAGTCGAATCACCTTGAGCGTCGCGTTCGGCTCGACGGGCTGGTCCAGTTTCTGAATCAGATCGACCACCGTCGCAACGGCTTCGGCACGGCCGATCAACAGCAGCGCGTTCGGCTTCACGAGCCCGGTAATCGAAACTTGTCCCTGACGCGACTGAAGGACTTGGTTGTAAACCTGCAGCAGCAGGTCGGCGAGCGCCTTGCTGTTGGTGTGTGTCAGGGGATAGATCTGCACGACCGGCTTGGTCTCGAGCGTTAACTGTTCGATTTCCTGGATGATCTTCGTGACGCGTTCGACGTCTTTCTTCTTGCCACGCACCACGATCACATCGAGCCCTTCCAGGAACTCGATCTGCACGTTGCCGATCAGTCCACCGGAGTCGTCGTTGCCCGCATCCTCTCCAGCGGGCTCGGCACCGGCGTCGGTGCCCGGTGCAGCGTCAGGACGCGTGCCAGGTTGAGCGGCTGGCGTCTTCGGCGGCGGCTGGGCCGCCCCAGCCGCTGCCGGTTGGCTAGCGGAGTCTTGAAAGGCCGTGTGAAGTGCCGCAAGCGTGTTTTGCAGTCGTTGGGGATCGCGGCCGCGGACGGACAGGATTTGCTGGTTGAGGGCGTTTGTGGCGTTGGCGTTCGCGGGCCGATCCAACGCGGCGACCAGCCGCGCGACCGCATGCTGGCCTTCGTTAGGGCCGTCGAATTCGATTACCCCTTGCCGGGTGTCCACACGCATCGCGGGTGCGGGCTGCCAGCGGCCGGGGAACGTGACCACGACGCTGCCTCCATCTTCGCTCGCCTGTACCGGAAGACGATCACCCCACAGCATGCGCAGCCCAACTTGCAGTTCGCGCCAGCCAATGTTGGCCAGTTGATGGGCGGCGGGGGGCGTGGCCGGCACGGCAGCGGTTTCCGCTACCACGATGCTTGAAGTTCCTTGCAGTCCAACCGCGCCTGCAGCGAGTTCGCTACCGCCGGCCACATCGCCTGCGCCGAGCGGGTCGGTCGGAGGAGCGATCGCGCCGGCCGCTTTCAGCTTGGCGGACAGGCGCGGAACCCATTCGGCCACGTCGCGTTGCACAGCGGGTGGCGCCATGACAATCACTTGCCGAGTGCGCGGATCGGGGACGATACGCACTTGTGGCACCTTCCCGTAGCGTTTTCGCAGCTCGTCCGCCAAGCGGTTCGCGTCGATACCGTTGGTCGCGTAGCCTTGAACCGCCTGGGAATCCCGAGCGGTTCCGTTGGGTTGGCCGGCGGCTGGCTGAGCATCAGCGGGCTGAGCGTTCGGGCCGGCCGGCGGCGTGTTCGCCTGACCGGACGGATTCACGGGAGTCGCCGCGGCGGGTGTTCCGCGCAGTGGCGGTTCCTCGGCACCCGTCGCGGGCGTATCCTCGGCCGCGAATCCGCCAGCGCGCAGCACATTGCCGGCAGGCGAGGCCGCGCCCGCGGTCGATTCGCCACTCTCCGTTTCGTGATTCGCGGGCCGAATCGAACTGCCCGAGCCGCCATGGGCGAGCCCAAACCGATGACCGGCCGGGCCATGGGCACCGGCACTGGCACCGGCAGCGGAACTGCCGGCCGACTCGTCGTGGCCGGCGGGTAACCGCAGCTTTTCGGGTAGCCGCAACTTGTCCGATCGCTGTGGCTCGCCGGTGGGGTCGAGCCGCGACCCCGCGGACTCGCGGGATAAGCTTGCCGTCTCTGGAGCCACTTCGCGCGATCCCTTCGCTACAAGGGAAAGCAGCCAAGTGGCCATCAAACCGCCCACCAAGCCAAGCAAAACTAGGCGGCGAGTTGTCATGAACCGCTGACGCATGGGAAATCGTCCTTGTGTGCCTCCGGCTCGACGGACTTGCGACCCGGGAGAGCCTTCTCCCAATCCCCGTCCGTTCGACCGCTACAATCGCTATTGCAGGATTAATCGGTACAGCCTGCCGGAACGTGTGATGAATTCCGCCGGATTCGCCCAGTTTCGACGATGGAATTAGGCGAACTGGGCAAGCTAGCGTCGTCTGCGAGTGGCTGGTGCCTCCCTCGGCTTCGTGTCTCGAAGCGTGTAGGCCGCCAGCGGCGACGGACAGAATGTCCGTCGTACAAGACAGGAGGCGACGATCGCAGTGCCGGAGCGGCGTGAAACGCTTCTTGTACGACGGACATCTTGTCCATCGCGAGCATGTCTAACCGGTCCTGCGTGGCTCTGTGGCCGCTTTACCGATTGGCCAGCGATCAGTGCCTGGCACGGATTGGCCTGCTCGGCACCCATCGTGGGCCGGCCCGGCCGTCGCCTGCGGCTTGGCGGTAAACGCAATACCGTTCAATGATCGCCAAGTCGTTTTGGCCTTGAAGCTTGCGTGTGATGGCAACGCACAGGGTTGAAGACACTCGGAACCACCTCGGGCCGGGACAGTTGGGCCTGTGGGCCGAAGGCCAACTTCAACGAAGTCTGGGTCAAATCCCCAGATAGGGATGCACCTAATACCTCGGTCAATCGCGTGAGAGCCAAACGCTGGGCAGGGAAAAAGTGTACTGGTGTCCACTTTTTTCCGACTTGACACAACACGGACCGAGTGTACATTCAAACAGTGTACATGCGTTCCGTTTCACGGACTCCGGGAGCCTCCCAGCCATGACACCACGAACGACAATTTTGGAATCCTCAGAGCGGATCAAGCAGCTACGTGCGTGGTTGCAGAAAGTGGAACAAAGGCAGGGCAACAGCCAGAGCATCAGCCAGAGCAACAGCCAAAACAATCACCAGAATAATGACCAAGCCGACAGCCAGAATAACGAACAAGACAACAAGCTACAAACCAGCACGCAACAAAGTGTTAGGCCACATACCAGTAAGCAGGATATTGAGTCAGACAACGAGCGGTCCAGTGACGTGAGCAGTGGGCTAGGCAGTGGGCTAGGCAGTGGGCTAGGCAGTGGGCTAGGCAGTGGGCTGGGCAGTGGGCTGGGCAGTGGCAGGG
>CAIXSC010000137.1 GCA_903921945.1 uncultured Planctomycetaceae bacterium | reverse complement strand
GCGATCGGCTCTTTGAGCATGATCATCAGCCAACTGATGCTGCTCAACCGACGTCGAAACTCGGCGACCTTCTTCCGCTGGGAAAGCCAATACTTCAGCTTTTTCGGCCCCATCTCCTCCAGAAGATTGAGACCTCGCCGCGACATCCGAAACCAGCGACGAATGACCTGCTCGTCGCTTAACTGTGCCGCCAGGTCCGGACGATTGCGAAGCACCGCGTGGAATTCGTTATCGATGACCGCAAAATCGGTGACATCGATCGCGAAGAGTTCGGCGATCGCCCGCAATCGCTTGGCGACCCATTCCTGGCGGTGGTCCAAGTCCAACCCACCTACCGTGCGATCGCGGAAAGAACTCCGCCGAACGCATCGACTACTACAGTGGTACGTTCCTACCCGAGATTCATCGATCAGCCGTCGGCGCGTACTGCTAGGCATGGGGAAGTCTCCTTCTCCCTCAAAACATGCCCCACGCATGAACCAACGCTAAATGCGAAATGAGGTCGAACGCCAAGCGGAAGCCCATTGGAATGCAACTGGAAGCCCGTTGAAATCAAACTCGCTTCACCACTATCGAGTCTCTCCCTCCCAAATGCTGGCCCTCCAACCTGCGGTGAATTGTTCGCAGCATCCCACAATCTGACCAGAGCAAGTCAATAGTTTTTTTGGTTTCCTGCCCCGGCCACATTTCCTCCGACCTGCCACCTCGAATCACGAGCGGATCCTGTCAGCCGCCAGTGCGAACGGGCTTTCCTCGCTTATCGGCTCTGGCTCGAGTTGGATCGCGTGCGCGGAACGGGCGGCAAGCGGCTCGGCAAAACACAAGATGGCGGTGAACAACCATGGCAGCAACGACATAGCGATCCTGTCCTTTCCGCGGACAATCGCGAGGCGCGACTCGGGTCGCGATTCCACAGCGATCGAACACACCCGACCTATTGGCGATTCGCATGGCAGGCGACAGCCAGGGCTGCCGGTGCCGGAGCACTGCGGAAGCATGTTTCATGCCAAAAATTGGCAGACTCGCGGATTCGCTGCGGTCCCTTGCCGATTACGTCCGCGACGCAAGCAGTCGCCGCGGCAAATGGCAGCGTTTGCCGCTGACGGCACCGTCCCTCAAAAATCGTCGATAACCGGTAAAAGTTACCGATGGCTACGCCGCGACTCGCCGCCCCACGAGACGCAGGAAAACGACGAGCATGAACAGGCCGAGCGGCAAGAGCAGGATGTTCGATACCCCGTAGCCGGCGGGCAAGGTGCCAAAAACAATCGCGGCAACACCCACCAATGCGGAGTACGGAAGCTGAGTCCAAACATGCGCGACATGGTCGCAGGCACTGGATTGCGAGGATAGTACGGTCGTATCCGAAATCGGCGAACAGTGGTCACCGAAGATCGACCCGGCAAGCACACTCCCGATCGAGGCAATGATGATCGGATCGTGAATGTCGACGGCGGCGAGCCCACCTGCCCCTGCCAACATCCGGAAAGTCACGGGAATGACAATCGGCATCATGATCCCCATGGTGCCCCAACTGGTACCCGTCGCGAACGAAATCACGGCGGAGAGCACAAACACCATCGTCGGCATAAGGGGCGGGGCAAGCCGCTCGCTCAGCAAGTCCGCAAGATACTTTCCGGTCGCAAGGTGCTGGTCCTTGGTCAGCTCGGACAGGCACCAGGCAAGCCACAAAATCGCCAGCGCGCCGAGCACGTGCGTAGCGCCATCAAAGGCAGCGACGCGGGCCCTAGCGCCATCAAGCGCCCGCGTGGACAGCGGTATCAGCCAAGCCAGTGCCAAGCCGATCAATGACGCATACACAAGCGCAACATAGGAATCGCCAGCGCGGAAAAACTCCACCCAACGGTTCGCATCCCAAGCTTTCCCTTTGAGCGATTGGGAACCGGTCGCGATTAACAGCCATCCCGTGCAGAGCACCATCGCCAGCACTGGAATCACCGCATACGCCCAGTGCCGAACGGCACCCGCGTCACCTCCTGAGCCGGCGGTCATCGGTGTGGGGTGGGGAACGCGGACGCGGCCCGCCAGCGCGGCCCGCTCAGCCTGCAGCATCGGACCAAAGTCGCGATCGAGCAGCGCGAGGAACGGGATCCATGCCAGCATCCACAGAACATAGTAGCGATAGGGAATAGTAGCGATGAAAATCCCCATACCGTCGAGCGGCGTACCGGGCCCCAGCACATCGCGGTAACCGGCTTCGATCAGTCCAATCTCGGTCGCTACCCACGTCGAAACGATGGCCAAACCCGAAACAGGAGCAGCCGTCGAGTCGACGAGAAACGAAAGCTTTTCCCGCGAGATGCGCAGCCGGTCGGTCAGCGGCCGGAGCGTGTTTCCCAACAACAAGCAGTTGGCGTAGTCGTCGAAAAAAATCACCAGTCCTAACAGCCAACCAATCAATTGGCCGCCGCGTCGATTCCGTGCTAGCGGAGCCAGCGATTGAACCAATCCCCGCATGCCGCCAGATGCGTGGATCACACTCACCATCGCCCCCATCAGTAGCGTGAACACGAAGACTCGCAAATGCTGCGGGTCGGCGAGATTCTTCCACAGATGCTCTTCGAAAAGCGCCGGGATGGCCGCCGCGACACGGAACTTCTCCACGATCAACACCCCGGCCACCACCCCCGCCAACAGCGACGGCACGACGCGTCGAGTGGCGATCGCCAAGACAATCGAAACCAGGGGCGGCACAAGACTCCACACACCGTATGGATGAGACTCGGCGATCAATTGCGGCGGCACCTGACGTCTCCTGGTGTTCGAGACTTCTCGATTCAATCCCGTGTCGACTGCGTCGTCGACTTTCGCGCCCCTCGATGTCGACCAGCACGACCCACAAACGGCTATCGTGCCGATTCCAACCGAGTACACGACTGCGACCAATCGCGGATCGCCGCGGGCTGATGTTGTACCACGGCACTCTGTCACCGTAAAATCGCGGCTTGGTTAGCGTCGCTATCTGCTGTTTTTTCGCGGCCGGAAAAACTTCGGCCATCTTCCAAGGAGTTCAGAATGTCGCAAGGACAAGATCGTACCGAATGCCGGGATTGCTCCCCCACAATCCACCGCCGTTCGTTTCTGAAGACCGGCACTGCCGTCGCCGCCGGATTGGCCGCTCCCGCTCTGTTCGATCCGCGAATGGCCTTTGCCGCCCCGAGCATGAAAAGTGCTGCCGAATCGGCTGCCGCTCGCTTCCATGCGTCGCTCAGCGATGACCAGAAAAAAGCGATCTGCTTCCCGTTCGATCATGAACTGCGTCGACGCATCAACGCCAACTGGCATATCACCAAACCGCTCATCAAGACCGACTTCTACACCAAAGATCAACGTGCGTTGGTGGATGAAGTCGTCCGCAACATCACGTCGCCAGAAGGCTACGACCGATTCTTGAAGCAGATGGAATACGACGACGGCGGTATCGGCTCGTACAGCGTCGCGTTGTTCGGCGACCCGGCCAGTGGAAAGTTCGAATGGGAACTGACCGGTCGACACCTGACCATGCGGGCTGACGGTAACAGCGTCGACAAAGTCGCGTTCGGCGGTCCGATCGTTTACGGCCACGGAGAAGAAGACGCGAAAGACAACCTGTTCCACTACCAAACCAAGCAGGTTAACGAGGTCTTCAAGGCGCTGGACGCGAAACAAGCGGCCAAGGCCCTCGTCGAGAAAGCCCCCGCCGAAGCAGCCGTCGCCATCCAGGGCGAGAAAGGCAAGTTCCCCGGACTCCCCATCGCCGAACTCTCCGCCGACCAAAAGGCGCTGGTCGAAAAGACGCTCAAGACGCTCCTCGGCCCCTACCGCCAAGAGGATATCGACGAAGTGTTCGCCATCCTCAAAGACTCGGGCGGAATCGACCAACTCAGCTTGGCGTTCTACCAACAGAACGACCTGGGCAATGACAAGGTCTGGGATATCTGGCGTGTCGAAGGCCCGCGATTCGTCTGGCACTTCCGGGGTGCGCCACACGTTCACGCTTACGTGAACATCGGGTCCGTTGGCTAACAGCCCCAAAAACACCCCAAGAGGGGTGGGCGATCAATACGCCAGCCACCCGCCAAGGGTAGACACTCGCGACGCGGCACTTCGCCTTGTGGGAACCGCGTCGCGAGCGCTACAATCCGATATCCCTCAAGCCTGGGCCTCCGGCGCTTGAGCGGCTAGAACCGCCCGGGAGCCGCTAACTCCCGGGCGGTTCGACTTTTACGTCGTGTCGATAGCGGGAGTCTACCAACACTGCCATCTCCCTAAACACGCACGGGCCGAAAAAGTTTCGCGCCCCACATTTTTTCCCGCCAGCCCCATTTGGCCATTGCGGTGGAATTTCACCCTAACGAAGGGTCCGATCTCGCAGTCAGCCTCCCATCCCCTCACTGACTCCGGTTCACCCACCACCCGCTCCAGCCGGTCCGGCTCGAGTGGACCAGCAACTCGCAACGCTCGACTGCCACTCGCAAAAAAACACGAATTTGAAAGAATCGCTGTCTCGACGATAGTTGTCGGAACGAATATAGTCTGGACATGAGTGCTGCCCCAACCACTATCGCCCTCAACCGCTCCTCGCGGTTCGATTCGTTGGAACAGGAAGTTTTCCTGAACCTGTGGCGAACCTACGACCGCCTGCGACAGTTGGAAGACGAATTGTTCGGGCAGTTCGAACTGACACCTCAGCAGTACAACGCATTGCGTCTGCTCAAGGCATCGCACCCGATGCCGCTGTTGACGCTGGAACTCGCCGGAAAGCTCGTCTCGCGGGCTCCCGATATCACGCGACTGCTCGACAAACTCGCGGAACGCGGTTTGATCACCCGCGAGCGCCCCGCGGAAAATCGACGGCAAGTACTGGTTCAGATCACTGCCGCCGGCCTGGAGTTGCTCGATCGGATCGCGGGACCGCTGCGGGAATGCCATCTGCGGCAACTCGGACATTTGCCGACCGCGGACCTCGAGCGGCTAGTGTCGTTACTCCAGGCGGCTCGGGCTCCGCATGAGGCGGCCGGGCCTTGGACGGAATCCTGACAATAAAGACGTTTCCCCGTCGGCGGGTTCGCCTCGGCGACCTCGCTGCTCGATGAACAGTTCACCCACGTGTTCCATTCAGCTTGAAGAGATTCTCCTACCCATCGTGAAATCGGAGTTGACGCTCATGGTTACGGATCGGACGGATAAGTCGGCGGACGTGGTGGTCATTGGCGGCGGTCCATCGGGCGCGACGACCGCGACCCTGTTGGCGCTTCAAGGGCATGACGTGCAACTGTTCGAGCGGGAACGCTTTCCGCGGTTCCATATCGGAGAGTCGTTAATCCCCGAGACTTACTGGGTGCTCGAGCGTCTCAAGATGCTGCCGAAGCTCAAGAAAAGTCCGAACGTGAAAAAATACAGCGTTCAGTTCGTGACCGAGCACGGCAAATTGTCGGAGCCGTTTTACTTCCTAGACAACAAGCCGCACGAGTGTTCGCAGACGTGGCAGGTCTACCGCCAGGAATTCGACCAACTCATGCTGGAAAACGCTCGCGAGCAAGGGGTGGCGGTCCATGAGGCTACCCGAGTGCTCGAAGTACTGTTTGAGGGACAGCGAGCCGTGGGCGTTCGCGTTCAGCATGAGGACGGCACTGAGCGGGAAGTGCGAGCGAAGGTGGTGGTCGATGCCAGCGGTCAAAGCTCGATGGTGATGAGTCGCCTCGGATTGCGAGAATGGGATCCGGTGCTGAAGAAGGCGGCCGTGTGGACCTACTGGAAAGGGGCCCATCGCGATCAGGGCAAGGACGAAGGCGCGACGATCGTCATGCAGACGAAGGGAAAGAAGGGTTGGTTCTGGTATATCCCCCTGCGAAACGACATCGTGAGCGTCGGCGTTGTGGCCGCGTATGACTACCTGTTCGTGGATCGCGAGACGAAGGAACTCGAGAAAATCTACTTCGAAGAGGTCGAGCGTTGCCCGGGCGTGCAACCTCGAATCGCCAATGCGGAGCGTTGCGATGTATTCCGCGCCGCGAAGGAGTATTCCTATCGTTCCAAGCAAGCGGCCGGCGATGGTTGGGTGTTAGTGGGCGACGCCTTCGGATTCCTCGATCCACTGTATTCCTCGGGTGTGCTCCTCGCGCTCAAGTCGGGCCAGTTGGCGGCGGACACGATCGACTTGGCTTTGAAGGAAAACGACGTCAGCGAGACCTCGCTGCGCCGCTGGGAAGCTGACTACATCAAGGGCATGGACCGCATGCGAAAGCTTGTCTGCGCCTTCTACGACGGCTTCAATTTCGGACGGTTCGTCAAGAAGTATCCGCACTTGAAGGGCACGGTCACCGATCTGCTCATCGGCGATCTGTTCCGTGACGAGGTGGACAAGGTGTGGGAACCGATGGAGATCGTCGAGGCGGAACGACGAGCGGAGAAGGCAGCGCGTGAAGCCGCCATGCTCGCCAGCGCCAATTGATTGACCCACTCGAAGTGTGCGAACCTCGCTGGTCGGTCGCGAGACCGGCCAGCAGCCGACGAGCCAGCTTGCGACAAACTGGAAGCACAGTCCTTTTTCCGGCCGGTCTTCATTGCCATGGCAAGTAATTCCGCGACTGATGATTCCAGCGCAGAGTCGACAGCCTCTGGCCGCAAGATCTGGCTCGGATACGCGGGAATGCTTTTGCTGACCGCGGTCGCCTTCGGCTTAATCGGGAAATGGGGCCAAAGCTGGCTCACCGTGCCCACACATTCCGACAACGGGGCATGGAACACCACGGTCCCAGCCGCGGAATCCGCCGCTCCGACCGACTTTCATTCCGCGTCGAAGACCACCGCGGCGGTACCAGCGGAACGCGCCGTCGCTCACCCATTTCGCGCCGTATTGATCGCACTCGTCGCCATCCTGCTCGCAGCGCGGATTTTCGGTTGGCTTTTTGTTCAACTCGGACAACCGCGTGTGATTGGCGAGGTGATTGCTGGCATCGCGCTCGGACCTTCGTGTCTAGGAAGTTTATGGCCCGAGGCCACGCTCTTTCTCCTTCCCCCGACGATCACCCCGCTCTTGGGCGTCTTAGCCCAAATGGGCGTGATCCTGTACATGTTCTTGGTCGGTTTGGAACTTAACTTCGACTCGATTAAGAGCTACGGTCGGGAATCGTTGCTCATTGCCCACGCCAGTATTGCCGCTCCGTTCGTCTTGGGAGCCTTGCTTGCGACGCTTTTGTACGAGCAATTCGCGGGTGAAGGCGTTCCCTTCACAACGTTCGCCATGTTCCTGGGCGTGGCGTTGTCGATCACGGCGCTCCCAGTGCTCGCGAGAATCATTGCGGATCGAGGCATCGGTGGTACTCGCGCCGGCGCGTTGGCGCTCAGTTGCGCGGCGGCCGACGACGCAACCGCTTGGTGCCTGCTGGCTGTCGTCGTTGGCTTTGTCGGAACGCAGTTAACGGCAGCCTTCGCCACCTGGATCTTCGCCGGAATGTTCGTGGCGGTCATGCTTTTCGTGGTCCGTCCGATACTGGCGAAGCTTCTGAGGACAGACACAAACGCTGGCCCGTCGTCGACAACAGTGGCGCTGTTGTTGGTAGCCTTGATCGTTTCTTCACTAGCCACCGATCTGATCGGGATCCACGCCATCTTCGGCGCGTTCTTACTCGGAGCGATCATCCCCCACGACAGCAAAGTTGCCCAGGCACTTGGGGACAAGTTGGAAGACGTCGCCAGAGCCTTGCTCCTACCCGCATTTTTTGCCCTGACGGGTCTCCGGACCAAGATTGGCCTGCTGGACGGGTTCGACCAATGGCTGCTGTGCGGGCTCATCGTTTTGGTGGCGACGGCGGGAAAACTGGGAGGGACCGCATTGGCGGCTCGTTACTGCGGGTTGAATTGGCGGACGAGCGCCGAACTCGGCGCCTTGATGAACACGCGTGGTCTGGTGGAGATCATCGTTTTGGATATCGGGCTGCAACTTGGAGTAATCACTCCACCATTATTCGCCATGATGGTGGTGATGGCGGTTGCGACCACGCTGATGACCGGTCCCCTGTTGAGCGCCATCGGTCGGTGTTTCGGACAGCCGTCACAGAGGCAGGAGCAGGACGCAAGGCCGGCGCTTCCTTTGAAAGCGTCGATTGCGTCAAAGTCAGCGGCTGTCGCCTAGCGATTTGGCCGATGCCTATGGAGTTATTCGCCGCCAAAGAGAAAGGTCATCGGTCGCTTGGTGCCGAGGGGCCTGACATTGACGAACGTCTCGCCGGCTTGAGCTCCAATCGCCGCGCCGGCGATCATCGCCGCTCCGCGAATTCGTTCGAAGACGTGCGCCTTCTCGGGTGGGAACTGCGTTTCGTAGCACGCTACCGACCTCAGCTTAGCCTCGAGAGTCTCGCCAATGTCGACGGTGAAATGGCTGGAGTAGCCGCCTAGCTGCGCTGGTTCGAACGCCAGCCGGAAGTAGAGCTGAGTTTCGATGGCATGAACCGGCAGACCCTCGAAGTGCTCGTCCCACTTGGTCAGCCGCGAATAGAAGATGGCGGCGTCTGTGATTTGCATGGCTTGCCAGTGATCGGGCGAGGCGAGTGGTGTTTTGTCGCCGAAACCGATCACGACGCGAGGACGATGCTTGCGGAATTCCTTCGCAAGCAGCACACGCGCTTCGAAAGTGTCGAACAGGCGGCGGTTGGGCAAGTCAAGCGTGGCGCGATAATGAACACCGAGTGCGCGTGCGGCGGCAGACGCCTCCGCCAACCGAACCTCCGGTCCAGGACTGCGCGGAGTCGGCTCTCCGTCCGTCAAGTCAATGATGCCGACGCGATACCCCTGCTTCGCGAGCAGCGCTAAGGTGCCTCCGCAAGCGATTTCCACGTCATCCGGATGAGCGCCGACAGCGATCACGTCGAGACGCGAATCGGTCGTTTGGCTGCTCATACACCACCTCGCACGACACGGATGAGAAACGAAGGATTGATCGATTCAAACCGCAACTGGTCGAGTTGGTGGGTCCCCCTGGACAACTGCATCAACCATACGTCGACAACGCCTGACTTGTCCGGTTTGTCCTCCAAAACCCGGCGGACATCGGCCACATTGTCGATGCTACCGACATGAACCACTAGCCGTCCACCGGGACGCAAGCGGTCGTAGGCCAAGTCGACGATGGTCCGCACTTGCCGCCCCGTTCCACCGACAAACACGGCGTCAGGCGCTGGCAGCCCTTGCCATGCCTCCGGCGCCTTGCCGAGCACCGGAACCAGCGACGTGACTCCGAACCGCTCCGCGTTGCCAGAGATGAGTTGGTAGTCCTCGGGATCCATTTCTATGGCGTAGACAGCTCCGCCCAACGCGATTTGCGCCGCTTCGATCGCAACGGATCCGCTGCCTGCCCCCACGTCCCAAACAACACTCGTCGGGCCGAGGTCGAGTTCCGACAGCGCGACACAGCGGACCTCCGCCGGTGTGAGCAAACCGCGTTTAGGCTGGGATTGGAGAAACAATTCGTCGGGATTGCCGAATAGGCGACGGCCAATCATCCGCGCCGGCCGGTCCGGGAGATTCGGTTTCCGCAACAGGATCATCACATTGAGCGGTCCGAACGTCAGGCCTGCAATGTCTGACAATGGCCCTTGCGTGACACATTCGTCGGGCGATCCCAGGTTTTCGCAGACATAGGCGGTGAAGTAGTCAATGCCACGATCCAAGAGCGCTTTGGCCACCGCAGGCGGCGACGCCTTCTCGGTTGTGAACAGTCCGGCCTTCTGCGCCGTCCGAATCCGTTCCACCACATGCTCAAGACTCTGGGAAGCCAAGTCGGTAAGGTAGGCTTCGTCCCAGCTTTCTTTCACTCTGGCAAAGGCCAACTGCATGCTGCTAACGTGCGGGATGACCTCGAACCGCTCCTTGCCAAGCCGATCGCAGAGGAACCGCGCCGTGCCGTAGAAAAGGGGATCCCCGGTCGCCAGCACGACGCTCCGCAGATGCGTCGACTCGCTCAACCGCCTGGCGACACCCTCCAGATCACCGCCGATCAGCATGCGTTGTGTTGTCGGGCGAGTCGGCACAAGGGCGAGGGATCGTTCCGCACCGATCAACAGATCCGCCTCGTGAACCAGCCGTCGGGCCGCCGCCGTCAAGCCATCGATACCGTCGTCGCCGATGCCGATGACATGGATCTTCTCCGCGATCGCCGTTGACACGCTATTTCCTCCGAGCTGAATGCCCGCCGCTGATCACTCACTCCACCCGGTCGTCGTCACACGGCTTTCGATTCAGCAAAAAAACCACGGTCCCCGAGAGGGTACCGTGGTCCACGTTTGCTTTCCAGCCGGATGGTTGTTACGCGGTCGCATCACGCTCGAACGGCAGCGGCGCGCGGAAAAACGACGTGCTAAACGGAAAACGAGCTGCCGCAACCGCAGGTTTTCACGGCGTTTGGATTGTCGAATTTGAAGCCCTTTTGCTCCAGGCTCTCGTACCAGTCGACGGTCATGCCTTCGAGATACAGAGCACTCTTCTTGTCCACCACGACCTTCACGCCGAAGAAGTCGTACTTGGTGTCCGCCACTTCGTCGTACTGAGTGTCGAATTGCATCGAGTAGTTGAAGCCGCTGCAACCGCCTCCCTTGACCCCGATGCGGAGGAACATGGCGTCGTCCACCTTATTCGCCTCCCGCGCTTTCATCACCTCATGAGCCGCTCGCTCGGTCAACGTAATCGACATGTGGAAACCTCGTGCAGGAAACAAGTTGGATTTTTGACATTCGGGACTGTCTAAAATATATCGAGTAGACTCACGGCGGCAAGGGCGAGATTCCGAGGACCAATCGACGATGGCAGGGCTGTTCGCGATACCGGCCTGGCCGTCGCCCGCAGCTCGGCGGCAAACGCAATACCATTCAATTAGCGACAAGCCTATTCGCTTCGATAGCTTGCGTGTGATGAAAAAGGGAAGGTGGGAGCCATTCGGAATCACCCCAAGTCAGGCACCATTGTCCCTGTTGGCCGAAGGCCAACTTCAACGTAGCCATACCCCCCATGGAGTGGTAATTCACAACACCCCTGGCACTCGCGCGGTACCGAAACACCGTCCTTTGGTTGGCTGAAGGCCAACCTCAACCCATGGTGTCGCGTTAGAAGGGCCCCTTTTGGCGGCAATTCGTTCACGCCCGCCAACCCACTGTCGTTCGCCAATTGGGATTTTGATCATAAAACCCAGTTTGAGCCACCACGCAGGACACGAAGGTCACGAAGAGAGACCCCGACGAAATCTCTCATCGCATGACCGGGTGTGCGATCGACAATCGAGGTTCACCGGCACCTTGGGCCGGAACAAAAAGTGGTCCTGCTGGGTTTCCTGTGGGTCGCCATCGCAGGAGTCGCAGGGTGCGGCGCAAGCCGCGCCGGCTTGCGCCGTGGCTCGGAAGTTCGGCGAGGCACAAATCTTCGGCGGGACCCAAACGAATCCCGGATGGACCAGCTTTGATTTGGGGGAAATGCCAATCGGAATGCCCAAGCGGCGTCATCGATTACCGGACAGCGTCCGCTGCGATCGTCGCAATTTTGCCCGCCAACGGATTCACCAACCCTTTTCCATCCGGGTGAACGCGGTTGCTCAAGAAGATCACGAATAGGTCGAGCTTCGGATCGATCCAGATAACAGTGCCGGTGAAACCGCCATGGCCAAATGCCGCGTCGCTCAACCGGTCGCCTCGGTTGATCGAGAAACCGGTACGCTTGTCCCACCCGAGCCCTCGTAATCCGGACGAGACCGTGTAACCGCGTGCCATACGCTCGACTGTTTCCGCCGCTAGCACGCGATTGCCATCGAGTTGTCCGCCATTGAGCATGGCCTGTGCATACCGCGCCAAGTCGGCCGCCGTAGAAAACAAGCCTGCATGGCCGGCGACACCTCCGAGTTTCCATGCTCGCGGATCATGAACTTCGCCACGCATCCACCGGCCATCACGCTGCTGAGTCGGGGCCGCGCGATCACGCAACTCGGGCCCCGGCAAGAACCCTGTTTCGCTCATCCCAAGCGGCCGATACAGCCGATCCCGCACGAACCGCTCCAATGGCTCGCCACTCACACGACTCACCAGCTCACCCAGCACGATGAAATTCACATCCGAATAGATGAACTTCGTGCGCGGCGGCGAAACCAGTTTGAGCCCACAAATCCGACTCCAAGCTTGCTCGCGACCGTCCCCGTAATCGCTGAGTGGATTGTCAGCGATCAGACCACTGTGATGAACCAGCAAGTCTTCGAGCGTCAACACGTCCTTGCCATGCGGCGCGAACTCCGGCAGGTGCTTCGCAATTGGCTCGTCCGTCCGCACTCGCCCTGTTTCCACGAGTTTCATCACCGCCGTCGCGGTCGCTATCGGCTTGGTGAGCGACGCCAAATCAAAAACCGTATCGACGGTCATGGGCTGCCGTTCGGGAACCAGTTGTCGATCGCCATACGCTTTCAACCATCCGATCCGTCCGCGCCGACCCAAACAGACGACTGCTCCCGGCATCTTTCGCTCGGCGATCGCCGCCTCAATCAACGGTTCCATCGCCGCCAATGCCTGGGCGTCGAATCCGGCCTCGGCAGGCGCAACCACCGGTAAACGCGCCGCTGTCACTGGCGACGGTGCCTGCGACGG
>CAIXSC010000136.1 GCA_903921945.1 uncultured Planctomycetaceae bacterium | reverse complement strand
TCCGTGGACCGCGGATCCGCCACGTACAGGTCCATGTCGCGGCCGTTGCGCTGATTGCTGGCGAACGCCACCCAGCGGCCGTCTGGCCGTACGGTTTGCAGATTGTTTCGAGACTTGCCATCGGTCAGCCGAGTGACGCGAAACCGCCGCGGTTCGAACAAGTGCAATTGGTTGTTTTCATTGCCACCCGTATCCATCGACAACAGGATCGCCTCGTCGGCCGTCCCGGACTTCTCGCCGGCTGCTTTCGTGGAGTCGCGGGGCAGGAAAGTTCCCGTCGCCGGTTCGTCGAAGAACGTCAACTGTTCGCGCCTTCCCTCCGGTCGCACGACGCGATGCAACTGCGAGGAATTGCCGAACCGTGTCGTGATCAGAATGCCATCGCCCGCTGGGGCCCAGCCGCGAAACGCCGCCGCGCGGACATTTTGGTACTGAGCCAGTTTCGCGAACAGCTCGGACGGCACCAGCGGCACGTCACTGGTTTCGATGGCCGCCGGCTTCCGCGGATCGACCGCCGAGTTCCCGTCCACCGCCGGTGTCGTAGGGGCCTGTTTGGCAGCGGCCTGTGTCGCATTGGCCTGTGTCGCATTGGCCTGTTTGGAAGTGGCCTGTTTGGAAGTGGCCTGTGTCGCAGTGGTTGGGGCTTGAGCGATCAGCGCGGGAGACTCGGCGAATACCGGTGTTGTCGTGACGAACGCGGAGAGAGCCGCCCATGCGATCACAGCGACGGCGAGCTCAACGCGTCCCATGAGCGTTCTTCCAGGCATGGCGAAGCGTGGCGCACTTGCCGCGGTTTGCGGATCGGCGAGTTGCAGGACGGTCGACAGGCGGTGGGTGGCGGCAAGCTTCTGGGGCGGTTGTGCGAGAAGTCGGGCCATGATGGCAACCTTTCTGATCGGCGGCACGAGCTAGGCGAGCAACTGTGGAATGATCTTGGGTTCCTCGACGCCGGTCAGGCGTTGATCCAGTCCTTGGAACTTGACGGTGAAGCGGAGGTGGTCGACGCCCAGGCAGTGCAGCAGCGTGGCGTTGATGTCGTTTACATTCGCTGGGTTTTCCACGACGTTGTAACTGAAGTCATCCGTTTCGCCGTGGATGACACCGCCTTTGATGCCGCCTCCCGCCATCCACATGCAGAAATTTCGCGGGTGGTGGTCGCGTCCGTAGTTGTCTTTGGCCAGCTTGCCTTGCGAGTAAACCGTTCGGCCGAACTCGCCGCCCCAGACGACGAGCGTGCTGTCGAGCAGACCGCGGCGGTCGAGGTCGCTGAGCAGCGCGGCGATGGGCTGGTCGGTGTCTTCGCACTGGGAACGAAGGTCGCGCGGCAGGTTTCCATGTTGATCCCAGCCCCGGTGCAAGATCTGCACGGCCCGCACCCCGCGTTCGACCAAGCGGCGGGCGAGCAAGGCGCTGGCGGCGAAGGTGCCGGGGCGTTCCACGTCCGGACCGTACTCGTCGAGCGTCGCGCGGGTTTCGTCGGCGATCCGAGTCAATTCCGGCACGCTGGACTGCATGCGGAACGCCATTTCGTACTGGGCGATACGCGACTGCGTTTCCGGATCGCCGAGCCGTTCGAACGCTCCTTCATTCAATTGTTTCAGCGTATCGAGCATCGCGCGGCGGTTCTCCGGCGCGACTCCCGGCGGGTTCTGCACGTATAACACCGGGTCGCCGACATGTCGGAGCACCACGCCCGAGTGCTTGCTGGCGAGAAAACCGCTGGCCCACATCCGGGTGAACAACGCCTGGGCCGCCGCGCCCGATTTCCAATTCGGGGTCAACACCACGAACGCCGGCAAATCGTTCGTTTCACAACCCAGACCGTACGACAGCCACGAACCGAAGCTCGGCTTTCCCGGCACTTCGCTGCCGGTCATCACAAAGGTGCAGGCCGGGTCGTGGTTAATCGCGTTCGTGTGGACCGACTTGACGAGCGCGATCCGGTCGACATGACGCGCGGTGTGCGGCAACAGTTCGCTGACCCAGCGTCCGCACTGACCGTGCTGAGTGAACTTGAACATTGACGGGGCCACGGGCAAACGCGCTTGGCCGCTGGTCATCGTCGTGATTCGCTGGCCACGGCGGATCGAGTCCGGAAGATCCTTGTCGAAGAACTCGGCGAGTTTCGGTTTGTGGTCCCACAGATCGATTTGCGCCGGACCGCCATTCATGTGAAGGTAGATCACCGCTTTCGCTTTCGGGGCGAAATGCGGCAATCCTGGAAGCGCGGGCGACATCCGAACACGGGCCGCGTTCGCGGTCACCGCCTCGCTTGCGCCGCCAGCAGTCAGGGGGGCGTCACCTGGCGGAGCGGCCAAAAGCCGGGCGGGCATCCCGCCACCGGCCGCTAGCAACCCCAGGGCGGCTCCGCCAAGTCGCACGCCCGTCGCGCCAAAGAACTGGCGGCGATTGAGTCGCAGCAGGTATTCACGAAGAGGGTCCATCGGTTGGCTCCGGAGGCGGAGGTCAGTTTCCAGTTTTCGGGGATTACAACTCTGCGGATGACGCGGATCGGCACAGATCAAAAGGCGGACTTGCGGCAGGGACTTCCGATCTCGTGAAAAGTGTTTGCTGCGAGCGTTCCGCCCCAATAACCGCAGGTCGGTGTCGTCTCACCCGTCCCGTTCCCGCCACAGCATCGACGGCTCATCCGCGGTT
>CAIXSC010000135.1 GCA_903921945.1 uncultured Planctomycetaceae bacterium | reverse complement strand
CCTTGAGCCAACCACAGGGAGGTGTTTGAGTTTCACGCGATTTCCCTCGATGTGTTACCCAACTCCATCTGGCGAGTTTCCGCCGGCCACGTTGAAGTTGGCCGCCGGCCAACTGGCATAACTGTCCTGGCCGAGGGTGGTTCCGAGTCTCTTCACCCTTTGCGTTTCGATCACACGAAAGCTTCCGAGCCACAACGACTTGGCGGTCATTGAACGGTGTCGGTGGTAAACGAGCGGATGTGATCTGCTCGTCTCGAGCAGATTCGTTGGCGAACCCAAAAAGTTCGGGTTAGCGCAACGCCGGGTCGAGTCCCAACATACCTGTCAGGTTGGCGAGGTAAGCGGGGGTTTCGATTTGGGCGAGTTCGCTTTCCAAACCAGCTAGGCGACTCGGCAAGTCGAGGCGAGCGGCGGCCGGGCCGCGTACCGGATCGACTAGGATCGACCTGACATACTTTTGATGCCGGACACATAAGTCGCGGTCCAAATCGCGTTTCGCCGACAACCGTTCCGCGTACCAGTCACTGGACAACAAAGAGTCGCGGGTGAACAGTTGCCGGATCCGCGGGTCGCGCTGGTCCATTCCCTTGAAATCGCCGTGGGCCATGATGGAAAGCAGGGCCTTTAACGGCGGACACGCCATCTCCACCGAGCCGTCTTCAAAGTACATCTTCGCCACACGCGTGTGCGCCTCGCGAATTTGCTTCACTCCGTCCACGAAGGCGGATAGGTTTTGGGTTTCCGGACGCAAAATCGCGTCGTCAAAAACCTTGGCCGGGTTGTCGAATACACGGCCAAAGAACGACCGCACGAATCGCTCGGTCATGCGATAGCCGAGCAAGCTGGCCGGAATCAATTCACCCTCGTATTCGAAATCGGCAAGCGGTTCGAACAGTTGGTTTTGAAGCAGGAACCCAGGATCGCGTTCTTCGGGAGCGATCCGGCACCAGACCTCCGGAACCAAATAGCTGATGTCATGGTCGACTCGGAAGCCCGGGCCTATGTGGCCCGCAGCCGTCGAGAACCCCACGAGCTCGGTAAGTAGAAAGCTCACCAAGGCGTTATTCAAATCGACAATCGGAGGCAACGCGTTAAACGGCCCTTTCGTCAACGCACCCTCGGAACCCGCGCCCGTGGTCGACGGACTCTTGCCCGTTAATGAACTAATGAAGTCCATGAATAATTCGGGCAGTTCCTGGAAGTGCAAGGGATTGTAAACGGCAAGTCCACGAATCCCTACCTCGGGTTCCGGCGGGTTATTGCGCCGTCCGAACAGCACCGCGTTCACCGGCATCGGCACCGGTTCGTCGCCTGGTATGCCGCGGAACAAACGCGTTCCCATCTCCGCCACATAGCGGTCCATCGGCTGAGCCAAATCAGGACGCAACTGCAAGTAGCGAGGATTCTTGGTCGGCTTGCCGTCGACCAATCGGGGTGAAGACGAGCAGACGACGTAGCCGGTTCCGTCGGCCGCTACCTGCCGCAGCAACTGTTGCATCGGAGGCGTGAACTTGTCGAGGTCGACGACATACTTGACCATCCCGGCGACGTGGGCGGCGGTCAGCGGTTCGAAGTTCGAAATGAAGTTGTCATCGCGCGCTAAGTCGGTTTCCGCTTGTTTGTCCAGGCCGCGGTGGACCGCGTCATCCGGCCGCTGGAACAGTCGCCGTTCGCAGTTTTCCACGAACTTAAAACTGGGCGCCCGGTGATTGGGGTTCAAGTTTTTGAGCCGCTCCGCCGGAACGACAATCGAAACGCTGATGTCATCCTGGGTGGCGATCTTAGCGGCCGGCGCGAAGTCCTGACGCAACTTGAACGTCCGCCAGCTTTGTTCGCGATCCAATCCGACTCGCAAATAAGTTCCCACCAATTTGCGATTGCGGTACTTCAATTCGTGGCCCGCTTCGCCGTTCACCATGTCGACGGAGAACTCGCTGCGCCAGTCGGCGCCCATTTCGCGATTCTGGAAACGTTTGATAATGAATACCAGCGAGTAGATATGGTTGGGAATCGATGCCAGCCAGGCGTTGTACTCGTTGGTGTAATCCGGGCTTGGCGTGAGCAACTTGATGACACTGCCGAGCGACCGGCGCGGGTCGAGCAGCGGGCGGCTCGGTGTCTTCGCGTAATCGGGCGCGACGGAACTTCCAGTTCGCCAGCGGTTGCCGTAGTCGCGATCGAAAATCTCTTGAACCGCCTTCAAGTCATGGTGCGTATCGGCAACAAAGACAGGGCCATAGAGCATATAGTCAAGCAGCGACTTGCTGATCTCGCTCTTTCCGCCTCCACTGACCGTGCAAGGCTTATGGCAATGCGTGCCCTCGCCCGCGGTTCCGATCAGGCGCCACGTGGGAGCCTCGGGATGCTTGTCCATCCGCAGGCGATATCCCGATGGGGCCATGTAGATCTGGCCCGGCAAGAGCGGGATCGAGTGCTCGTGGCCGGCCCGGTCCCAGGCGATATGCTGAGTGGCGAGCGAGGCCCTCGCGTTTTCCGGAATGTAAACCAATTCGGGAAAGCGGCGATCAATGCCGTACCCCTCCGGTTTCACCTCGATCAGTGCCGCGTAGTCGCGGGCGACATCGTCGAAAGTGCGTCCGTTATAACGGCGGCTATTGGCGACGAAATCGTCACCCAGGTTGAACGCGGGAAACGCGATCGCGCCGCCCGCGTGTTCTTCCTCGCAGTTCCCGTAGAGATTCGTCGCGTAGCTGATTTGGGTCTTCACTTCCTTCTTGCAATAGCCGTAATAATTGTCGGCGATCAGCGTAACGATGACGCCATCGCGGGTGCGGCAGGTAAGCTTGAACGCCTGTCCATCGTTATACTTTTCCGTCGGCGATTTCCAGCACATTCCGTCACGACGCTGCCGCTCGGTCGCCTCTTCATACGAGGGCAACCCAGCCTCGAGTTTCGTCACGGTGGTCAAATGCGGGGCGAGGATGACACATCCGGTATGCCCTGACCAATGCCGCACATCCAGTCCGGCGTCGTTTTCCGGCAGGAAGGGATCGCCCGCGTTTCCGAAAATCGTCTCGACGAAATCCAGGTTGCTGATCAGACCGCCCGGCACAAAGAACCGGATTTCCATGCGTTTGGCGGGCGTGATTCCGGGCACTTCCGGCACGACCAGCGGCCGGATCAACAGCGATACAAAGGTCTCGACCGCGCGCGGCTCGTCCATGGAGAAGGGGAGCGCCATCATGCCGCGCGGCGGTTCAAAGGCCCGCTGAAACAGCGCGGCGAATGTGCGTTGCGGCACCGACTTCTTGTCGGCCGGAACCGGCAAACCGCCCTCCGTCACATGAAAGGTGCCTTGAGTCGTCCGGCGATCGGCACGCGGATTATGCAGGACTCCATTGCGTACCCGATAAGAACTGAGATGCTCGTTGCTGAATTCGTCGCGATGCTCGGGCAGCGACATTTCGCGCGCGAGTCCTTCGCGGTTAAGCACCAGTGTCCGGCCGGGTAAACGCAGCGGTGGAGTCAATCCCAGCGGCGCAAAGTGTCGCTGCAAAAACGCTTCAATCCGTTGATCCACCGGGCATTTTAAATCGCCAACCAACTGGACTCGTTCATTGAGGCTGCCGAGCAATCGCTCGATATCCCGCTCTAGCGACCATGTCTCCTCGGCGACGGTTCCGGCACTGGGTATCGCGGCGGCCGCATCCACGGAGCCCGTGGACGCCGTGAGCGGCGCCATCAGGCCGTCGGCGATCAACTTCAGGCGGATATACCGGACCAAAGATTCCCGAGTCGGACGGAGGCCTGTCGGGTTGCTCGGCACGGCAACCACTGAACTCGCCTGCGTCGATCCGCCGGCACTCGCCGTTTCCCATTGCGTCATGCGTCCTACTCCGCCTCAAAGGTCGCTGGATTTACTGCCCCAAGCCGCTCGCGCAAACCGCTTCGAACTCGCTCTCGGGCTGGCAGGCGGCAAATGGCGTACCAGGAGCGGAGGGCCGGAGCTAGCGCCTGCGGCAGAAGTCACAAGTGATCGTTGCGACGAGAGTTGCGTCGCAAAATGGTTGGCCAGGCACGGGGCCGTTCCAGGGGTGCGGATGCCATCGGTGACGACAACCCTGGTGCGATGCTTGCACACTCAACGGGACGTGCCGCGCGAACGGGCCGCTTCGCAACACGAAACGGCCCGTCGCAATTCGGTGTGACCCGCCCGCAATAACGGGCACGAATCCCGTTGGCGGAACGCTACTTGTCGACCGAGAACCGATGCACGGTCGTCGACCGCAACGTCTGGCCCGGATTCAACCGGGTGGTGGGAAACTCGGGCCGATTCGGCGAATCCGGATAGTGCTGAGTTTCCAAGCAGAAGGCGTCGTGCTGCTGATACTTGTTACCGCCCTCGGTGCCATCGAGGAAATTGCCCGTATAGAGCTGGATGCCCGGTTCGGTGGTCAAGATTTCCATGACCCGACCGCTCGCTGGATCTTTCACTCGCGCCGCCAATTCAAGCTTCCCTTCCTGGCCGCGAAGCGAAAAGCAGTGGTCGTAACCCTTCGTCTCATGAGGCGGCTGCTTGAGCGCTTCGATCCGCGCCCCGATCTTGGTCGGCTTGGTGAAGTCGAGCGGCGTGTCGGCGACCGCCGCGAGCTCTCCCGTCGGGATCGAGGTGGCGTCGATCGGCAGGTACTTGTCGGCGGCCAGCATCAACTCGTGATCCAAGATCTTGCCGGAACCCGCGCAACCGAGATTCCAGTAGCAGTGGTTCGTCAGATTGACGACCGTCGGCGCATCCGTTTTGGCTTCGTATTCGATTTTGAGCTCGTTCGTGTTCGTGAGCGTGTAGTTCACGACGACATCCAGATTGCCCGGGTAGCCTTCGTCGCCATCTGGACTTCGGAGCGTGAACTTCACGCCCACACCGTCCGCCGTTTGCACCGGTTCCGCCTGCCAGACCAGCGCGTCGAATCCCTTTTTTCCACCGTGCAAGTGGTTGGGGCCGTTGTTGGTCGCCAGGGTGTACGGCTTGTCGTCCAGGCTGAACTTGCCGCCGGCAATCCGGTTGCCGTATCGACCCACCGTGGAACCGAAATAGGGATGCCGTTGAAGATACCCATCAAGCGACGGGAAGCCGAGCGTGATGTTCGCCAGCTTGCCGTCGCGGTCGGGGGTTTCTAGCGAAACGACCGTCGCGCCATAGTCGGTCATCGCCAACTTCAGGCCGTTGGCGTTCACGCAGGTGTAAAGCGTCGCTTCTTGACCCTCGGCTGTCTTGCCGAACGGCGACTTTTCAATTTTCATCACGGCATTGGTCTCGGGCTTCTCGGTCGTGGGAGCGGTGTTCTCAGGAGCCGGCTTTTCGGTCGCTGTTTCGGCGGGTGATTCCACCGGGGATTTGGCCGGTGATTCGGCGGCCGATTCGGCGCGCGATTCGGCGCGCGATTCGGTTGGCGATTCGGCCGCGGGGGGCTTGGCGGCGGTCGTGCTGGACGAAGCCGAACGGCCAGTCGGGGTGGACGGCGGGGGAGCGGGCGGCTGGCAGCCAGCGAACAGTGCAACGGCTAGCGATGCGGCCGCCACCGCTCGCCAGCAAGGGAACGAAAGTCTCATCGAGGTTAACCTTAGGACGAAGGGAAGAAACCCGGAAAGGGGCGTATTTTTAAAACATCCCATGACCGTTGGCAAGAAACCGAGCCCAGCGGCAACTAACTCCACGGATCCGGGAGTCGGGGCTGTTAACTCACCGACGCTCGCTCGGGCGGAACCAGGATGACCCACGGCCGCGTTTTTGGTTTTTCAAGTCGCTAGAGCAACCGTTCAACCCCATGCCCCATGTCTGACTCGGCTTTCGAGAAACGCTCTGACGCCATTCGCTCGCCAGCCGCCTGCGAGACGGACTGGGCAGCCGCGTTGACCGCTCATGATCGCTGGTTGCGGACCATCGTGTTCGCGCGACTGCGTGGCCGGGAAGGCGTGGAAGACGTCATGCAGGAGATCGCGTTGGCGGCGGTCAAACAGGCGGCTCCGCTGCATGACCGAGCCAAGCTGGGCCCTTGGCTGTACGGACTCGCGGTCCGCCAATGCCTGATGTACCGGCGGAAGTGCGGTCGAGCACGCCGGTTGCGGGACAGCTACGCGCAAGCGGTGCCGACGGCGGCCCGGGAAACGGGCGCAGCCGACCCGCTTGAGTGGTTGGTGGCAAAAGAACGGCAGCAAGGGGTGCGGCGAGCACTGCAGCGATTGCCGCGACGCGACGCGGAGATCTTGCTACTGAAGTACTCGGAAAACTGGAACTACCATCAAATCGCTCGGCATCTAGGGCTAAGCCACAGCGCGGTGGAGACCCGCTTGCATCGAGCTCGCCGCAAACTTCGGGAGGAATTGGCGGCTTGGCAGACGACGGAGGATCGACGATGAATCGACACGACGCGAACAGCCATCACTCGCGGGAGTTTTCCGAAGAGTGGGAACGCCAACTGTATCGACTGGCTGACGGCGAACTACCGGCTGACGAGCGGCGCCGTCTCTTGAGGCAACTCGATGAACGGCCCGACGGCTGGCGCCGCTGCGCGTTGGTGTTTTTGGAGAACCAAGCGTTCGCCCAGGATTTTCCGGCGGCCATGGAGCCTTCCGCCAGCCCCGCCATCGTCCCTCCCGAGCGAAAACGTTGGCTCGCGGGGATACTGGCCATCGCCGCCAGTTGGCTGGCGATGTTCATGATTGGCGGACTGTGGCAAGCTTCGAAACGACCGAACGTGGAACCGAACACGCGTCCCGTTGGTCTACCGCCCGCGATCGAACAGATGTTGGTTCGCGATCAATGGGAAGAGGCTAGCCGCTCGGGAAACCGGGGAGCGGTGTCGGGCCAGCCGTGGCCGCGCGAGGCCAATCCCGCGGCCGATTCGCGGCTCACGGGCGATCTGCCGATCCCCGCGGACATTCTGGCGATGTTCCGTGAACAAGGACTCGAGCCGAAAGTGCTCGATGCCCACGTTCCGGTGCAGCTCAACGATGGCCGGCGCCTCATCATTCCCGTGACGAAACGCGATCGCCGCATGGCGCCGCGGTGACACGGCGGCGATTAACGAATAGCCACGCGTGTCATGGTGAAACGCGGTATGACGGATGTTTGCGCGAAGACGGACTAATCCTCGTCGGTTCGCAGTTTGGCGAGCACGCTGTAGTCTTCGAGCGTCGAGGTGTCTTGGATCGATTCCTTGCCGGCTGCGATGTCGCGGAGCAGACGCCGCATGATTTTTCCGCTGCGGGTTTTGGGCAGGGCGCCGGTGAAGCGGATGTCGTCGGGTTGGGCGAGTGCGCCGATTTCCTTGCGCACATGCTTCTTCAGTTCGTCGCGCAGCTTGTCGGTTGGTTCACCCGACTTGAGCGTCACGAACACGGCGACCGCTTGACCCTTCAAATCATCGGGGCGGCCAACCGCGGCCGCTTCGGCGACGGCCGGATGGCTCACGAGGGCGCTTTCGATCTCGATGGTGCTTAAACGATGTCCGGAGACGTTGATCACGTCATCGATGCGGCCCATGATCCAGTAATAACCGTCCTTGTCCATGCGGGCGTTGTCGCCGCACAGATACTTGCCGGGAACGCGGCTCCAATACTGTTCGGCGTATCGATGCGGGTCGCCCCAAATGCCACGGAGCATGCCGGGCCACGGGTGGGCAATCACCAGCCAGCCGCCATGATTCACGGGGACGTTCTCGCCCGATTCATCCAGAATCTGCGGGATGACGCCAGGAAGCGGTTTGGTGCAACTGCCGGGCTTGGTTGGAATGGCTCCCGGGAGCGGCGACATCATGATGCCGCCCGTTTCCGTTTGCCACCAAGTGTCGACGATCGGACAACGCTCGCCGCCGATCTTGCGGTGGTACCACATCCACGCTTCGGGATTGATCCCCTCGCCGACACTGCCGAGCAACCGCAGGCTCGAGAGATCATGTTTGTCGACGTGATGATCGCCCCACTTGATGAACGCCCGGATCGCGGTCGGGGCCGTGTAGAGGATCGTCACATGATGCTTTTCGATGATCTCCCAGAACCGGTCCTCGGCCGGCCAATTGGGGGCCCCTTCATACATCATGATCGAGGCGCCGGCGCTCAGCGGGCCGTAAACGATGTACGTATGGCCGGTTATCCAGCCGCAGTCAGCCGTGCACCAAAACAGGTCGTCCTCGCGAATATCGAAGACCCATTCAAACGTTTTCTTCGCGTACAGGTTGTACCCGGCCGTCGTGTGGCGAATGCCCTTGGGTTTACCCGTCGAGCCGCTGGTGTAGAGGATGAACAGCGACGATTCGCTGTCGAGCGGTTCCGCGGGACAGTTCGCGTTGACCTTGGCGACTTCCTCGTGCCACCACAGGTCGCGGCCGGCCTGCATCGGCGTCGCATTGCCGCAGCGTTTCAAGACGACGCAATGCTTGACGGTTGGCGATTTCGCCAAAGCGACGTCGACCGTCTCTTTGAGCGGCAGGATCTTGCCGCGGCGCCATCCGCCGTCGGCGGTGATGAGCACCTTGGCCCCGGCGTCGTTGTTGCGATCCGCTACCGCCTCGGCCGAAAAGCCGCCGAAGACCACCGAATGGACCGCCCCGATGCGGGCGCAAGCGAGCATCGCGATGGCGAGCTCGGGCACCATCGGCATGTAGATCGTGACCACGTCGCCCTGCTGGACCCCTAATCCCTTGAGCACATTGGCGAACTGGCAAACTTCGCGATGCAGTTGCTGGTAGGTGATCGTCCGTTGATCGCCTGGTTCGCCTTCCCAAATGATCGCCGCTTTGTTGCGGCGGTCGGTTGATAGGTGGCGATCGAGGCAGTTGTAGGCAACGTTCGTCTGACCGCCAATGAACCACTCGGCGTATGGCTCCTTCCATTCCAACGCCTTCTCGAACGGCTTGAACCAGTGCAGCTCTTCGCGGGCCAGCCGCGCCCAGAACGCGGCCGGGTCGGCGGCCGCCTCGGCATACAGGGCTTGATAGGCGTCCATCGATCCGATCCGCGCCCGAGCGGAAAACTCGGCCGAGGGCGGAAAGAGCCTGGTTTCGTGCATCACCGAGTCGATCTGCCCGCCTGCCGAATCAGCCATAGTGTCCTCATCTCCCGGAACTTATGCCGCTAACCGCCCCTGTCCGCAGCGAAGCGGCGATTCTAGGGAGGCGTATTCCCAGTGTCAACGAACCGCGCGGCCCCTGCCGGCGCTTGCTGCCGCGGTCTGCGCGCCACGGCCCTTAGAACCGTAAGCGGCGAGTTGCGCACCGCGGCACCTTGGCCCGATGGCACCCCGCTGGGACGTCACAGTGCTACGACGACACCTCGCTACGACGACACCTCGCTACGACGTCACCAAGCTACGACGTCACCAAGCTACGACGTCACCAAGCTACGACGTCACCAAGCTACGACGTCACCAAGCTACGACGTCACCGCGGCGTAACGTCACCGCGGCGTAAAGTTACAGTGGCGTAACGTTACCGTGGCGTCACGTCACCGCGGCTCAATTTCTTCGGCGCCCTCCCGGCTTCCGCGGCGAGAGCTTAGACTGCGGACTCCCGCCGCCGCAGCGTCCGCT
>CAIXSC010000134.1 GCA_903921945.1 uncultured Planctomycetaceae bacterium | reverse complement strand
CCCCGTTCGATGGGCAACCATTGCCGCAGCGACGGTCCCCACAGGGCGGGCGCTGCGAGCGACGCGTACACCACCGCCATCAAGCGAAGATCGTAGCCGCCGATGATCACATCGCTGGCCGCCATCGCGCCGAGCGGCACCCAGAGGGCGAAACGGCGATCGGCGAACAAGTAGCCGGCGAAGAGCGCTATCGCGGCGATCGGGGCGAAGTTGGGGATGTCACGCACCACGAGCCGCGCGGCTGCTCCGGCCAACACCAACGCCACTCCCGCCGCGATCTTGCTTTTCGTGCCCATCATCTCTCGCGCTCCCTGGCAAACCGCTCGATAACCCCAACTGCCATCCTGCCACTTTCGAATCGGGCAACCCGGTCCGCAAAAGGTTCCGTAGTTTACGGACGGAATGCTACGGGGAACAGACCTATGGGCAGGTTGGGCGAGCGAATTGCGGGCGGGCCCAGTGGTTGATTAGAAGAGGCTGGCATGGGCGGCCGTGCTGCGGCGACGGGTTCTCTCGGCCGCGCGATCCCTGGCGGCGCGCGGTTATGACGCAAGATCGCCCGAAACTGCACCACGTCTCGGCGATGGTGGCGAACGCCGGCCCGCGCGTCCCACCGGCGCCGCCACCCAGCTCGTTGAGCGTCGCAAATCGCAACTTCGTCTCATTTTGAGCCGCACGCAGACGTCTTGCGACGCCGTCTTCGCCTTCGGCCAGCGTCGCATCGGCGGCGAAGAAAAGCGAAAACGAGATACCTGCGGATCGGCAAACATCCGAAAAAACTGGGCATTTGCGAGGGAAAAGCAATTGAAGAAACGCAGCCATCCCGTTCGGATTGGCGGGAACCGCCGGCGCAATCCGATTATTGGCATGCCACTTGCTACCAAATCGCGTCATTGACCCGCGTATGCGGCTGTTCAGCCTCTGTCTCATCCTGAACTGTCGCGTCGCACCGTTCGTTCGCTATATCGTTGGGCCGTTCCGCCTCCAGTCAGTCAAAGGATCGCACGTCATGGACCTTGTCTTCCGTCCCGTCCGCGTGTTCCGTGCCGCCCGCCGCTCGGGTTCGCTTTCCCGGTCCGCTCCCCGTGTTTCGTCCCTTGCGCCGGCCAGTGCTCCCGCCGGTATGCGTGCTCATCGCGGCGCCGATCGTGATCGGTTGGCCCCGCGACGGTTACGCTTCGAGAACCTGGAGTCCCGGATCAACATGGCATTGGATGTGCCGGCGTTCAGCAGTCTGCCGGGCGCGAACCAGACGATCTATCTCGACTTCAATGGCCACACCACGACGGGCACCTCGTGGAACAGTTCGTATGGCGTCACCACGATCAATTCGCCGGCGTACAGCACGGACACCGATACGGCGAACTTCAGCGCGTCTGAGCTCGCGACGATTGAACGCGTGTTCAAGCGTGTCGCCGAGGATTTCGCGCCGTTCAACGTCAATGTGACCACCGTCGAACCGGTGATCGACGATCTGCGGAAGACCAGTTCCACGGACACGCGATGGGGCGTGCGGTCGGTCGTAACCAAGGACGTGGCGTTCAACTGTGGATGTGGCGGCATCGCCTATATCGACAGCTTCAACTGGAGTAGTGACACACCGGTGTTCGTGTTCAACACGGGCGAGGTCGGGGTCGCCGAAGCGGCCAGCCATGAGGTGGGCCATGCGATGGGACTGTCGCACGACGGCACATCCACGGCGGGCTACTACCAAGGCCATGGCGCAGGAGCCACCTCGTGGGCGCCAATCATGGGCGTTGGGTATTACGTGAATGTCTCGCAGTGGGATAGGGGTGAATACACCGGATCGAATAACGGCGGATCGAGCGCCAACTACGGCAAGGGTCCGGATGATTTGGCCATCATCACTGGATACAACGGCTTCGGCTATCGCGCGGACACCGCCGGCAACACCCAAGCGGCCGCCTCGCCGTTGACCGTTTCGGGAACGTCGGTTTCCGGGAGCGGTATTATCGAAACCCGAACGGATGCCGATTTTTATTCGTTCCTGACCGGTGCGGGCGCGGTGTCGTTGAATATCAATCCGGCTGGGCTCGGAGCGAACCTTGACATTCGCGCCGACCTCTATGACGCGGCCGGCAACCTTGTCGCCACCTCGGACAACACGGCGGCCCTCAACGCCACACTCAACGTGACCCTGGCGGAAGGTACCTATTATCTGAAGGTGGATGGGGTAGGGGTGGGAACGCCAACCGCCAGCCCGCCGACCGGTTACACCGATTACGCCAGCATTGGGCAATACACCATCACCGGGTCGATAGTGACCTCGACCGGCAGCTCGGTGAGCGTCTCGGCGACCAGCGCGGCCAACGCGGAAGGCAACACCGGCTCGACCCCGTTTACCTTCACGGTCACGCGTTCAGGCGATACGAGCCAATCCGCGACGGTTGACTTCGCTGTCACCGGCTCGGGCACCTCGGCGGCTAACGGCGCCGATTTCGTGGGCGGCGTGTTGCCATCGGGCACACTGACGTTCGACCCCGGAGTCCTCTCGCAAACCATCACGCTGAACGTGCAGGGCGATACTTTGATTGAAGCCAGCGAGACGTTTACGCTGGCACTTAGCAATCCGACGGGCGGCCTGACGATCACCACCGCCTCCGCCACGGGAACGATCCAAAACGACGATGCGCCGCCGGCCGCGCCGACCCTCTCGATCGCCGCGACCAGTGCCTCGAAGGCCGAAGGCACCGGGGCGACGCCGACTCCGTTCGTGTTCACCATTAACCGCTCCGGCGATCTTTCCGGTACGAGCAGCGTCCGCTACTCGGTCACTGGCACTGGCAGCAAGAAGGCGACAAGCGCCGACTTCGTCAACGGCTTGCCGACCGGCGTGCAAGTCAGTTTTGCGGCGGGTGTCGCCGCGGTCGATATCACACTGAATGTGATTGCCGACAGCGTGAAAGAACCGAACGAGACTTTCCGAGTCGTGCTGTCGAGCGCCACGGGGGCCACGATTGCGACCGGCACTGCCAACGGTTCGATTCTGAACGATGATGGCACGTCCAACGCGGCGATTGGCTCCGAACGGGATGGCGGCCGATACTACGGCGAAAACGGCGACGCCCGCGTGAACAAGGCGTTGATCGCTGTCGCCGACCCGCTTTGGGCGTTTGTTCCCGCCGAATACCTGACCCCTGAACAACTAGCCGTCCCGGTGATCACTTGGATCGACGGCACGCCGTTCATCGGCGATCTGGCGCACGATCACGAACATGGCCATGACCATGAAGGCGGATTTGGCCACGATCATGAACACGACGATGCGCATGATCACGACCACGAATTCGCGGCCTTCGATCATGAAGGCTCCCAGTTCGGCAGTGGAATCTCGACCGTGGGCCTCGAAAGCTCGCTCGGCGATGGATCGTTGGACGTTGGCATCTTCACTGAACTGCGGGGAGCGATTGGCGGCGGGTCGCTGCGGACCGGCCAAGTGGCGACGTCCCGAACTCGCGGGGTGGCCGCTTCCCGGCCGCTTTCGCTGAGCATTCTGGACGCGGCGATCGTCGAGGAATCCGCTTCCTGGATGGCAGGCCGCTCCAACAGCGATGACAGCGACTCGCTCGATTCGACGGACGCCGACTCGTCCAACGCGGACGCGTTGATTGACGGCGCCCTTGCCGATTGGGCGTAAGCGGAGCCTCGACCGCTACACGCGTCGTTGGCCGTCGACGTGGACCTGAGTCACGCGGAGGTCTTGATCGAGCACCAGGATGTCGGCGCGTTTGCCGACATCCAGGCTGCCAAGCTCCGCGTCCTGGCCGATGATGCGGGCGGGGGTTAGCGTGGCCATCCGCACGACCTCCCACAGTGGGCGACCGGTGAGTCGCCAAAATGTCCGCACCATGTGGTCCATTCCCTCGACGCTGGACGCCAAGGCGGTCAGGTCGGGCAGCATGCCGACGCCGTCGTGTTTGACGAGCGGTTCGCCGCCGTCGAGCGGTCCGAGCAGATAGCGGCCATCGGGCATGTCGAGCGCTCGGCTGCAATCCGAAACCAACGCCAAGCGATCGGGGCCTTTGATCTTGAGGGCCAAGGCGAGCAAGCCGGCATCCAGGTGTTTGCCGTCGGCGATCACTTCGGTGGTCAGTTCGTCGTAGAACAGCGTCGCTTCGAGCACTCCGCCCTGCATCGGGTACATTTGGAATTGCCGGAGCTTGCTTTTATCTGACATCGCGCAGAACAAGTGATCGACGTGGCGCACGCCCCAGCCGATCGCCTCGGTCATCTGCGCGAACGTGGCCCAGGAATGTCCGACGTTCGTGCGCACGCCCCGATCGCGGCACGCCCATGCGAACTCGCGGGCCCCGCCGATTTCCGGCGCCACGGTGGCGGTCACGAGGTCGTCCGCGTAGGCGAGGTACTGCGAGTATTCCTCGGCGATCGCGGGCCGCACAGCGGCGCCCGGGTGCGCACCCCGCGCCTCGTAGCGGAAATAGGGACCATAGAAATGGGCCCCGAGAACTTGGGAACCGTCCGCGAGCGGCGCGTGGCGGAACGACCGGGTCTGCTCCAGCGTGGCCAAAATCTGCTCGTGGCGCGCGACGGTGGTGGTCGCGGCCAGTCGCGTCGTGCCGTGCCGCAGGTTCGCCCGCAAGGCCCGTTCAAACGCGTCCCGCGTGCCGTCCATGAAATCGCCGCCACCGCCGCCATGGACATGCAGGTCGATGAACCCCGGCGCGATGTAGCCCGCGCCCGATTCCACCACGACCGCGTTCGGGGGCAGTGGCGCATCGACCGCGAGCAACTCGGCGATCCGTCCGGAACGCACGACGAACGCCCCCCGTTCAACTCGATCGCTTCGTACCAGCGAACCTCGAAATACCAGCGGCTGATCCATCGCAGCGTGTGTCCTTGATTGGGGTGCGGAAAACGATGCGAAAGACTATATCGCATGCGGCCGGTCGGCGAGCGTGTGGTTAGCGGCGGCGCGCGAGCCGCAACGAGTTCGCGATGACGGACACCGAACTGAAACTCATCGCCACCGCCGCCGTCATCGGGCCGAATGCGAGTCCCCACACGGGCTG
>CAIXSC010000133.1 GCA_903921945.1 uncultured Planctomycetaceae bacterium | reverse complement strand
TGGGTGGCCCAGGGCAGAGCGCCGTGGCGTAGCCGTCAAGCGCCGCCCTGGGTAGGAAGGCCCCTAAAACCACCCAGCCCCGAAACGGCAACACACCCGAGCGTCGCAAGCCACGCCATGGTCATTTCAGGGAATTCGGCCTGACGATCGTTTGACCTACAAAAAATGGGCGGGGTGAAGATTGGACGATTGACGAACTTCAATCTGGCCACGCTGACAGTTGGCATCCAACGCTTCGTTGTCTGATACCTTCGTGCTCTTCGTGTGCTTCGTGGTACACCGATGGTTGCGCCCGCTTGTCTGCCAGGGTAACATGCCAAGCGTAGCAACGCTGACGATCGGACTCTGGACGCCACGTGAAACCGGTGCGCAACATCGTAAGCTGCTCCGGTTCATGGAATATCGAACGGTATTGCCGGTAAACGAATTCGTGGTAAACGAATGCCTGGCAAACGAGTTCGAGGTAGACGAGTTAGCTGTGAACCTGGGAGGTGAACGCAACCAACATTCGCCGCCTGCGGTGCCGTCGGTCTTGGTTAACCCGCAACTACCTTTACCGTTCCACGGGGAGGCTAGGCCGACTCGGGCGGAGGCGGGGGTTGCTTCAGCCGCTGTTGGAACTGTTGGAAAGTGTTGATGAGCGAATCGAGGATGCGAGGCACTTGTGGAGCTGACAGGAACACTCGCGAAGACACCGCTGAATGCGGGAAGAGGTTCGTGAGGAAGTCGAGTTTGAATTCCGCAGCGGTGTGGCCAATCATCACGCCGTTGGCGTAGGCCCCGCTGAGCAACGTATCGGGCATCTTCAGCTCGTCGTAGATCTCCTGGGCGGTTGGCTGCTTCCCGCCAGGTTGCGGCTTGGGAAGCTCGGGAGGCTGGCCAAACCGTTGGATGTACATCTCCAGATTGGTTCGTAAAGCCTGGATGAACTGAGGCATCGTCGCATGCGGCAAGATGATCCTCGCGGCGACATGCGGCGGATGACCAATGTTCTGAATGAAGTCCAAGATGAACTCGGTCCCGCCCGTCATGACGATCATCCCGGTGCTAAAGGCACCGCGACTGACGTTTTCCGGCACCCGGGCCGAAATGTGTTGCAGCTTGACTTGCTCGCTAGGCGGCCCACCACCATTGTCCGAGGGTTGGGAAGGAGGCCGTTGATCGCCGCTCATCGAAAATACCCCGCGCGTCTCGTGATTTTCGACGCGGCGCGCCCGCCGCGCCGCGTATTTCGGCATGGTAACCGAAATTCGCGGCAACGGCGGAGACCCACGCCGCTGAGTTTTACGAGCAACCCATGCTGTTTCCACAATTGTGGCACAGATAGCAATTGCCGTTTCGAACCGTGATCGACCCACAGTTGTCGCAGCTTGGCGCGTCGCTTTGGAACCGGGCGAACTGGTCGTTTCGAGTTCCAAGCGAGGACGCTGTGTTGCCATCCACGTTCAACGCCACCCCCGCCCGCTCGAGGACAGCGAAATCAATGCGCCCGCCATGCTTTCCGTTCGCCTTCGCAGGCGACTCGGCGACCCCGCCCACACCGGACGGCATCTTCGCGGTTTGCAACGTGGCCACCGTGGCCGTATCGGCGGCCGCCGTCGTCCGATGACCGGCCTGCCCGCCGGCCATCGTGGCGGCGGGCTGTCGAGCTGTTTCGTCATCTCCGGCAGCGTCACTCAGACTGCTTCCGCTAGACGACTTCGTCAATTCGCCTCGGTTCGCTTCCCGGTAACCCGGCAAGAACGTGATGGCCGCCCAGCGGAAGATGTAGTCCACCACGCTTTTCGCGATCCGGATATCGGGGTTCGTTGTGTACCCCATCGGCTCGAACCGCGTATGCGAGAACTTGTTGACCAGCACTTCCAGCGGCACGCCGTACTGGAGGCTCATCGAGATCGCGGTACCGAACGCGTCCATCAGGCCGCCGATCGTGCTGCCCTCTTTGGCCATCGTGATAAACAATTCGCCAGGCCGACCGTCGGGATACAAGCCAACGTTGATGTAGCCTTCGTGGCCGCCCACGTTGAACTTGTGCGTGATCGACTGCCGAGTGTCCGGTAACCGCTCCCGACGCGGTCGGGGAACGACCGGCTCGGCGCTGGCCGCCGCCGCGGCGGATGCGTTCTCTTTGGCAGCGGCCGCCAGTGCGGCGGCAACGGCCGCATTCACGGCTTCGTTCATCGCCGCCGCATCCACTTGCGCCTTTCCTTCGGCCGCCTTGTCGCCCTCGGATTTGGTCGACAACGGTTGGCTCTGTTTCGAACCGTCGCGGTAAATCGCCAACGCCTTGAGGCCAAGTTTCCAGCCCCAATGGTAGGCGTCGGCCACATCGGCCGGCGTCACATCGGACGGCATATTCACCGTCTTGGAAATCGCGCCCGAGAGGAACGGCTGAGCGGCAGCCATCATCCGAACATGCGACTTCCAAGCGATGCTCCGCACCCCGTTGGCCGGTTTGAACGCGCAGTCGAACACCGGCAGATGCTCGGCCTTGAGCTCGGGCGCGCCCTCAATCGTGTCCTTCTCGTCGATGTACTTCGAGATCGCCTTGATCTGGGCGTCATCGTAGCCCAGGGTTCGCAGCGACAGCGGCACGGTTTGGTTGATGATCTTCAGCATCCCGCCGCCGGCGAGCTGCTTGTATTTCACCAACGCGATGTCGGGTTCGATGCCCGTCGTGTCGCAGTCCATCATGAAGCTGATCGTGCCGGTCGGAGCGAGCACCGTGGCTTGCGCGTTGCGGAACCCATGGCGATGCCCCGTGGCCAGCACCCGATCCCACACGTCGCGCGCCGCATCCTTCAGGTAGGCCGGCCCGGCGTCATTGATGTTCTCGACCGCGTCGCGATGCATCTGCATCACTCGGAGGAACGGTTCGCGGTTCGCTTCGTAACCCGCAAACGGCCCCACCACGCCCGCCATTTCGGCACTCGTCAGATTCGCCGCTCCATGCAACAGCGCCGTCAGCGCTCCGCAAACCCCGTAGCCGGCCTCCGAGTCGTACGGCATGCCGCCCGCCATCAGCAGGCTGCCCAGGTTGGAATATCCCAGCCCCAGCGGCCGGAACCGATGGCTGTTACGGGCAATCTCGGCCGTCGGATAGCTGGCATGATCGACCAGAATCTCCTGAGCGATCAAAAACAGCCGGCACGCGGCCATGAACCGAGGCACGTCAAACGTCGCATCCGGCAGGCGGAACTTCATCAAGTTGATGCTCGCCAGATTGCACGCCGTGTTGTCCAGGAACATGTATTCGGAGCACGGATTGCTTGCGTTGATCCGGCCGGAATTCGGGCAGGTATGCCACCGATTGATCGTCGTGTCATATTGCACGCCCGGATCGCCGCATGACCAAGCGCACTCGGCCATCCGCCCCAGCAGCCATTTCGAGTCGTACGTTGGACCGTCGCGATCGGGGTCCGTGACCCACCGCGTGTGCCACTGTCCGCCCTGCTCCACCGTGCTCATGAATTCGTCAGTGACCCGCACGGACAAATTCGCATTCTGGAAGAGGATGGAACTGTAAGCTTCGCCGTTGAAGTTGGCTTCGTAGCCACCCTTCTCGATCAACACGTGAGCCTTGCGTTCTTCCTTCCACTTGCACTCGATGAATTCCAGAATATCCGGGTGCCAGATCTTGATCGACTGCATCTTGGCCGCGCGACGGGTCTTTCCACCCGACTTCACCACCGCCGCGATCTGGTCGTACACCCGCATGAACGACAACGGCCCCGAAGGACGGCCGCCACCGGACAACTTCTCCCGGTGCGAACGGATGGTGGACAAATCCGTTCCCGTTCCCGAGCCGAATTTGAACAACATCGCCTCGCTGGTCGCCAGGCGCATGATGTCCTCCATGTTGTCGCCCACGCTCTGGATGAAGCAGGCCGACCCCTGGGGGAACTCGTACGGATTCTCCGGTTGCTCGACGTCCTGGGTCGCCTCGTTCCACCGCCAGTTGCATTTCGCGCCGGTCACGCCGTACTGCGAGTACAAGCCGACGTTGAACCACACGGGCGAATTGAACGCGCCATGTTGGTGCAGGCAGAGCCACGTCAAATCGCGATAAAACCGCTCGCCGTCCTCCGCCGTCGCGAAATACCCGTCCGCGATGCCCCAATCGGCGATCGTCCGCGTTACGCGATGGACGACCTGCCGCACGCTGCGTTCGCGTTCGGAAGTGCCGTTCTCTCCGTAAAAGTACTTGCTCACGACAACGTTCGTGGCCAACTGCGACCAGGAAGCCGGAATCTCGCAGTTGGTCTGCTCGAACAACGGCTTCCCGCTCTCGTCCTTGATCGTTGCCTTCCGCATCTCCCAGGTTACCGTGTCGAACGGATCGGCCACGTCCGCCGGACAAAAGGCCGCGTCAATCTTCATCCCCGCCGCATTCGGACCCTTGCGCGTCACGGCCGCTGAGACAGTGCCGACGTTGGCACCCGAGCCCGCCAAGACATCCGACGAAGCGATGCCAGATTCACTCGCGACAGATCCACTCGCGCCAGACGCACTAGCTACCGATGGACTCGTTCCGGCGCCGGCAACCGCGGCTGCCGTTTTGGGACTCGTGCGATTCCGGGACTGCGGGCGTTCGGTTTTCACCGTTGCCATCATGAAACTCCTTCCTGGGGAGAACTAAACACTGCCATCCTGCGTCAATTCACCAATGGCACTACTGAACAGATTTACACCAACTCTCATCGACATGCAAGTCGAAGAACCGCGAAAAAAATCCTCCGTGAAAACGCGTGGACTGGTCCGTCAAAGCAAGTTGGGCAAGCGACGAGGACTACAACCTATTGTAGGCGTGCGAGCACGGACCACAACCGATGGCGTAGCGAGGCGGTAATGTACCGATTCGCGGCGGGTCGTCAACCAAATCGCCAAGGTCCGTCAGATGTCATTCTTGGAGAACGATTTAGGGTGATATGCGAGATTCGAGTCGCCATTGGTCACCGAGCCGAAGTGTGAACGCAACATGAAGCGATTGCGGTCCTTGGGAAAAAGTCGTCGCGAGTCGCCTCGAGGCACGGTTGGCGAAAAAAAATTCCATGCAAGATTCCCCATAAGATCGATGGAAAACACCGTCCCGCGGCTCGGCGATCATCCCAGTTACCTTAAGCCGCAAGGTCAACGACGCTGACCGGGCGCTGTGAGTGCGCTCACTAGGCACCGAGAGTGCGCTGAGAGTGCCACGAGTACACGACCGAGGCTCCGGCCCAGCTGACTCGGTGAACTGATCGCCCCTCGCTCATTGACGCACGCTCATTGACGCACGCTCATCGACGCGTGCTCGGCGATCAGCACTCGTCGACCCGCGCTGATTGACCGGTGTTCGTCGACCAGCACACTCCGCGACGGCGGCGGGTGTATATTCCTCGTCGCGTCCGCGTCCATCGCGAGGCGCTCGTTCGCCGCAGCGAGTTGCGTTTCGCGGCACTCCAGCCCCTCCTATCGCCATGCGTCTCACCAGCGCCGCTCTGATTGCGGACCCGATTGGCAATTACCCGGCAGCGACGGTCGCCTGTTTCGACGCGACATGCGGAGAACTGCCGCGGCGGCAACTGGACGACGCCACCAACGTGCGTTTCCTGGAGCGGTTGTCGTCGGTGGGCGTGCCCGCTGTGCTGATCGCCGCCTCGACGGGCCATGGCCATGTGCGAACCGTCGACGAGCTGCGTCACTGGTTGAGGATTGCGACCACCGCGAAGTTGCGGCGGACGGTGCCGATGGCGTTGCTGCGGCCCGAAGATGGCATCGAAGCCAATCGCGGCTTGGTTCGCGACCTGCGGGAGTGGGGCTATCCGGTTGTGTTCATTCGCCCCGGCACGAATTTGCCGCGCGAGGCGACCGACGCGGAGGTGGCCGCCAACATGCGGCCGCTGGTCGAGGCGGCGGCCAGCGAGCGGCTCGCGGTCGGCGTCTATTCGATCCCCGACGTCAGCGGTGTGCGTCTGACGCCGCACGCGGCCGCGGATCTGGTTCAGGGCCCCGGCGGCGCTAACATCGTCGCGGTCAAAGTTACCGAGGCCGATTACGCGGCGAGCACGCTGCGGTTTCTCGAACATCCCGGACTGCGTCACCTTAAAATCGTGCAGGGATGGGACCCGCATCTGGCTAGGGCGTTGCAAGATGGGCCATCGTACGATCCCGCGCGGCGGCAACGGTGCGGCGTCACTTCGGGCCCCATGTCGTTCGCCGTCTACCAATACCTGCATCTGCTGTCGGCGGCCGAACGCGAAGATTGGAGCGAAGTGGCCGAAGCGCAGCTCGCCGTCACCTTGCTATTTCAATCCATGCAGGATGATCCCGCGAAGTTCGCGGATCTCCAGCGCGCCAAGCACGTCATGGGGCTCGGCCAGCCGCTCACGGGAACTGTCTCCGCCCCGCAAGTCGAACGCTTGCTCGACGCGCTCATGCAACTGCCCCGCGAGAGCGATCGGTTCCGACTCGCTCGCAGCCTCGACCTGCTCGGAGACGGTCCCTTCCATGATCGACTCGCAGCCTTGTCCCACGCGGACGCCTACACTACCGTCGCCCAACTTCGCGAACAGATGGCGCGGTTTGTCGCCGACCGCGACTGGCGCCAATTCCACTCGCCCAAGAACGTCAGCATGGCGCTGGCCGTCGAGGCGGCCGAGCTAATGGAGCATTTCCAATGGATCACCGCGGAAGCCTCGCGCCGGCTCCGCGAACAACCCGGCGAATGGCAGGCTGTCCGCGAAGAACTCGCCGACGTGATCGGCTATGGCCTCGCCATGGCCAACGAACTGGACATCGACGTCAGCGCGGCAATCCATGACAAGATGGTGCAGAACCGCTCGAAGTACCCGGCGGATAGATTTCGCGGACGATTCGAATAGCCCGTGGGCTGGGGCCCTGTGGCTCTGTGTGAATTAGGAGACTCCGTGGCTGAACAAAGGTTGTCCGCCGTCGTGAGCGACACGGGTCTTTGACATTAGCAAAGAGGATCGAACTGGTCTTAGCGGCGGGCCGTACGATGGCTCGCAGGAGAAAGGAACCCTATGGACGCGATTCGCACGCCGCAGGCCCGCTGCCGGTTCGCCATCGCCGAGGCGGACATCACGCCGCCGGCCGGCATCTATCATCGAATGTGGGGAGCGGCCACGCACGACCGGGCCGAGGGCGTTCATCGCCCGCTGCGAGCGAGCGTCGCCATCATCGCGCCGCGGGCCGAATCGGACGCGACGTCCCCGGGGCCTGCTGTTCCACCCGGAACCGCGATCCTCGCGTCGCTCGACCACTGCTTGGTCGGGGCCGTGGAACTGGACATGTTGCTCGAACCGATCATGGCCGCCACGGGCGTGTCGCGGGAGGCGGTGACGATTCTGTTCACCCATACCCACGGCGCCGGCCTCATGACGCTCGACCGGCAATCACTGCCTGGCGGCGAACTGATTCCCGGATATTTGCAAAGCGTCGGCCAACGGTTGGCGGAATTGGTCGCTCAAGGCCTTGCGGCGCTCCAGCCGGCCACGATGGTGTTCGGCAAGGGCCGGTGCGACTTGGCCGTGTTCCGAGACCAGTGGGACTACAAGAGCGGCCAGTTTGTGTGCGGCTATGATCCGACCGTGACCGCCGACGATACCTTGCTGGTGGCTCGAGTCACGGGCGAAGCGGGCGAGACGCTGGCCACATTCGTCAATTACGCGTGCCATCCAACAACGTTGGCGTGGGACAACCGCCTGGTAAGCCCCGACTACATCGGCGCGATGCGCGAATTGGTCGAGCGGCAGACGCACGCACCATGCGTGTTCCTGCAAGGTGCGTCGGGCGAATTGGGACCGTACGAGGGATACGTGGGCGACGTGGCGGTCGCGGACCGGAATGGTCGGCGAGTCGGTTACGCCGCGCTGGCTGCGATCGAAGCGTTGCCGCCGGCTGGAACTTGGTACCGGTACGCCGGTCCGGTGGTCTCCGGCGCGACGATTGGCGTGTGGCGTCACGAACGGCTGCCGTCGGAAGAGCTTGCGAGTCAGTCCGGTTGGCGTTATCGCCGCTGGGAGATCGACTTGCCGTACCGCTCCGAATTGCCCACGGCGGCCAAGGTCGCCGCGGAACTGGACGAGTGGCGGGCCGCTGAGTCTCAGGCGACGGCGGCGGGCGACCTGACGCGGGCCCGCGATTGCCGAGCCATGGTCGAGCGGCAAACTCGCATGGCGCGGCGGTTGGAACAGTTGCCCACGGGCGCGAGCTACCCGTTGGAAGTCCGCCTTTGGCGGTGGGGCGGCGCCGACTTCCTGGCGGTTCCCGGCGAGCACTACAGCTTGTTGCAGACCGCGCTGCGCGCCGTCGCGCCGTCGCGAGTGCTGCTCATCGCCACCATCGCGCAGGGCTGGGGGCCTTCCTACCTGCCGACCCGCGAAACTTACGGTCGTGGTATTTATCAAGAGTCGATCGCGATCGTGGCTCCAGGCAGCCTCGAACGCGTGGTGGCGGAAGTGGAACGCGTCTTACGCGCATGGGATGCCGGAGTGGAAGCATGAAAATTGAAGCGATCGAAACGTTGGTGTGCCATGCGCGCATGCGCAATTGGATTTTCGTCAAGGTGCTGACGGACCAGCCAGGGTTGTTTGGCTGGGGCGAGGCGACGCTGGAGTGGCATACACGCAGCGTTGTCGCGGCGATCGAGGACTTGGCCGAACTGTTGATCGGCGAGGACCCGCGGCGGATCGAGCACCTGTGGCAGATGATGTATCGACAGCACTTCTGGCACGGGCAAGGCATCGTGCGGGGAACCGCGATCGCGGGCATCGATCTCGCGTTGTGGGACATCCTTGGCAAAGTCGCTGGCATGCCATGTTCGCGGCTGTGGGGCGGACCGGTCCGCGATGAAGTGCGCACCTACTGCCACCTCGGCGGTGGACGGATGGAGGATTTCTATGAGACCCCGGTCGACAACGCGAAACGCTTCGCCGATCTGGCACGCGAAGCGGTCGCCAACGGCTATACGGCCTTCAAGAGCATGGCGGTTCCGCCGACCATGCCGATTGAAGGCCAGCAACCCGTGCGGGCGGCCGAGGCGTGTGTGCGAGCGATGCGCGAAGCCGTCGGCGACTCCATCGATATCATGGTTGATTGCCACGCGCGACCATCGCCCGCCATGGGACTGAAATTCGGTCAGGCGCTCGATCCCTACGGCCTCTACTTTTTCGAAGAGCCGTGCTGGCCCGAATGTCTCGATGGGCTTGTCATGATCAACGCCGCGTTGACCACGCCCGTCGCGACCGGTGAAAGAATCACGCACTTGGAAGCATTTCGCGATCTGTTCGCCCGGCGGGGCTGCGAAATCTGCCAACTGGATATCACGCATTGCGGCGGCCTAACCGCCGCTCGACGTGTCGCCGCTTTGGCCGATGCGTACCGGATCGCGCTGGCGCCCCACAATCCCCAGGGGCCGGTGAGCACCGCCGCGTCGCTGGAATTCGGGTTCTCGCAGCCTAGCTACATCATCTGTGAAACCGTGCATGGCGACGTGCCATGGCGCCAAGATGTCGTTGACGAAGGGTTCACGATCGATCCCCAGGGCCGTGTGGTGCGTCCCAATCAACGTCCGGGACTCGGCATTCGCATCAATGAAGCCGAAGTGCGGAAACACCCGTTCAAGCAAGAATTGCCGCAACGCGTGTTCTATCGCGACGGCAGCGTCGGTGATTGGTAGCAAGGAGGAGTGGGCCATGTCTATCGTGCGATCCAAGCGAACGTTCGGTGGCGGTCGCGAGGCCGACAGCCGGTTTCCCGAAGCTGTCTCGCGCTTCCGCCGCAAGCGCGAACGCCACGGCGCACGACTGGCGCTGCTCGCACGACTGGCGCTGTTCGCACGACTGGCGCTGTTCGCACGACTGGCGCTGTTCACCTTGCTGCTTGGCGCCGGCGGTTTGGGCGCCCATACGCGGATCGCCTGGGGCCAAGACAGTCCCAACACGGCCGCGTCCGCCGCGCCGACAACGTTGCGACCGCCGGCCGGCGCGGCGGTTTTACCGACTCAGTCTTCGTCTTCAGCACCCCCGTCTTCAGCACCCCCGTCTTCAGTACCCTCGCCTTCCACTGCCACACCCTCCGCGAACCCGGCGCCGCTCGATGGCCGCGACGGACGGGATTTAGCGTTGCGACTCTTCCGCCCCGAACCGTCCGTGAAGCTGCGGCGGACGGTGGTGGAACGTGCGCGCTGGCCCGTGGTCGACATTCACACGCATTTTCGCGTGAAGACGCGGCACTCGGTCGAGGCGCGCGATGCGTACGTGGAATTGATGGACCGCAACGGCATCGCGGTCTGTGTCAGTTTGGATGGAGGCTGGGGCGAGCCATTGGAGGAACATGCGGCTCATTTGTGGGAGCGATATCGCGATCGGTTCGTGATTTTCGCCAACATCGACTGGCGGGGGCAGGGGCGCGAAACGGAGCCTGCCACATGGGACTGCCAACGTCCCGAGTTTCCGCGGATCGCGGCTGAGCGTCTTGCGGCCGCGCGGCGGCTCGGCGCCAGTGGGCTCAAGCTGTTCAAGGACTTTGGACTCGGCTACCGCGATGCGACGGGCGGCTTGCTGCGGGTCGACGATCCCCGTTGGGATCCGATATGGGAAGCTTGCGGCAAACTTGGCATGCCCGTCCTGATGCACACGGCCGATCCGTCCGCGTTTTTCGCGCCGATCGACGAGAAGAACGAGCGGTGGGAAGAACTGCACCGACGTCCCGACTGGAGCTTTCACAAGGGCGGATTTCCCGCGCGAGCGGAGTTGCTCGCCGCGCGCAATCGGGTCATCGCTCGTCACCCCAACACTGTGTTCATTGCCGCCCACATGGCGAACGACGCCGAAGACCTCGCGGAACTTTCCGGGTGGCTCGACAAGTACCCCAACCTGCACGTCGAACTGGCGTCCCGCATCAGCGAGCTCGGCCGGCAGCCGTATTCCGCCCGGAAGTTCCTGATCCGATACGCCGACCGTGTGCTCTTCGGCACGGACGGTCCATGGCCTGAGACCCGAGTACGGCTCTACTGGCGGTTCCTGGAAACCGACGACGAAAACTTTGCCTATTCGGAAAAGGACTTCCCGCCGCAGGGCTTCTGGAACATCCACGGACTGTTTTTGCCCGAGGAAACGCTCAAGAAGCTGTACCACGAAAATGCCGCTCGACTCATCCCCGGCATTCGCGAGCGGCTCGAAAAATGGCAGCCGGTCCGGCAATAATTCTGGCCGTTCGCGCATCTTAGAGACTAGGGTCGGCGGGTAGGGCTGGTAGGGCTCGGCCCTCACTATTCATCCGTTTACTATCGATTTGTCGCCGCCAACTTGTCACGATTGGCTGGTCCGGACCGCTGGCGTCGTTCGTTGTCCAACGAACGCCCGCCGGCTCACGTTCCGCCCCTTGCCAACGTCTTTTCGGGACCGCACATGAACCGATGCCTGAATCACGGATCGCGGGAAAACTCGAGCGTGCCGGCCGACGGGCCCATCGCGGCTCTGCCAGGCGCGGCTTTGCCAATCGCGGCTCTGCCGGGTGCCGCGCTGCCGGCCACTGCTCTACCCGTCGCAGTATCGTTCGCGACTGGCCGGTTCGCGACGGGCCGGTTTGCGACGGGGTGGCTTTCGATCGGGTGGATTGCGGCCAGTTCGCTGGCCGCAGGTTGGTTGTGTTTGGCCGGAGTGCCCGCGACCGTCGGGGGTGCCGAATCGGCGGCGGAGGTGGAATACTTCGAGCGGCATGTGCGGCCGATCTTCGAGCGGCACTGTGTCGCCTGCCACTCGGCGGATACGAAGCCGGCGGGCGGGTTCCGAGTCGACGACCGCAATGGACTCCTGCAAGGCGGAAATAGCGGTCCTGGCATGGTTCCTGGCAAACCGCAGGAGAGTTTGCTCCTGAAGCGGGTTGCCAAAGATGCGAAGAAACGAATGCCCGCCGAGGGCGAGCCGCTTTCCGATGAGCAAATCGCGGTGCTCGCGCGGTGGATTGAAAACGGGGCGGCGTGGCCCGCTCTGGAGGTCAAGACGCAGCGTGAGGCCGCGGACTATGACAAACTGCGAAAGACGCATTGGGCTTGGCAGCCGATCAGCCGACCGGCGACGCCAACGGTCCAAGGCCAAGCTTGGCCGCGCAGCTCGATCGATCACTTTGTGCTTGCGCGGCTTGAGGCCGAACGGTTGTCGCCGGTCGCCGACGCGGACAAGGCTTCGCTGCTGCGGCGCGTGACGTTCGACCTTACCGGATTGCCGCCGACGGTGGACGAGTTGCGGGCCTTTCTGGCGGACGATCGCCCCGAAGCGTTCGAGACGGTTGTGGATCGATTGCTCAAGTCGTCCGCGTTTGGCGAACACTGGGCGCGTCATTGGCTTGACGTCGCCCGCTACGGCGAGTCCACCGGGCCGAGCCGCAACATTCCCTATCCTCATGCGTGGCGGTACCGCGATTACGTGATCGACGCCATCCATGGCGATATGCCGTTCACCCAGTTCGTCCGCGAACAGATCGCGGGCGACCTGCTGCCCGCGGCGGACAACGACGCTGCCAACCGCCAGCGGATCGCGACCGGTTTTCTTGCGCTCGGCGTGAAGGACGTCAATCAGCGGTTCCCGATCCGCTTTCAGATGGACAACGTCGACGAGCAAATCGATGTGGTCTCGCGGGCCTTGCTGGGACTGACGGTCAGTTGTGCCCGCTGCCACGATCACAAGTTCGATCCTGTTCCGCAGGCCGATTACTACGCCCTGGCAGGCATTTTCACCAGCACCGAAATGTACGCGGGTGTGAAGAGTTTGATGGGTGGCGGCGGGTTGGCTTACTACGTTCCCAAGCGGCTGGTGCCGCTGATGGGCGACGATGGCGCGAGCATCGCTCCGGATGAGTTGGCGAAACTTGAGGCGGAGGCCGCCGAGGCCAAGCGAGCCTGGGAAGCGGTCCGAAATAAGCCGGAAGGGCTGAAGCAGGGGCCGGATGGCGTGCCGCATCAACGCTCGCTGAAGCTTAAGTTCGATGCGCTGCAAGCGAAAGTGAACGCCGCTAACGACCCCGCGGAACGCGGCTACGTCACGCATGGCGTGCGCGATGCGGAAAAGATCGCGGACACGGCGCTGCGCGTTCGCGGCGAAGCGGAAAAGACGGGACCGGTCGTTCCCCGCGGATTCATTTCAGCGGTGCCAGTGCCCGGCTCTGTTCCGGTGAACCCGGCGGAAAGCGGCCGGCGGGAACTGGCCGAATGGATCGTCAGTGACTCCAATCCGCTGACCGCGCGTGTGTTCACCAATCGCGTCTGGTCCAAATTGTTCGCGCGGGGCCTCGTCGTGTCGGTCGACAACTTTGGCGTGACCGGCGAGAAGCCGAGCCACCCGGAACTGCTCGATCATCTGGCCGCCACGACCATCGCGGACGGTTGGTCCCTGAAGCGGCTGGTGCGTCGGCTGGTGCTCAGCCGCACTTACCAACTCGCAAGCGACTCCACGCCTGCGCATCTCGAACGGGATCCCGAAAACAAGTGGCTCTGGCGCCACTCGCCACGCCGTTTGACCGCCGAGGAGATTCGCGACGCGATGTTGGCGTCGGCCGGCAAACTGGACGGTTCGCGGCCCGAAGCTTCGCCCGTTCGAAAACTGAGAATGGTTGAAATGCGGGATAACGGACCGGAAGCGAAAGGCCTCCACGACCACGCAAGCGAATCGCGTGCTCGCAGCGTCTACCTGCCACAGCTTCGGGGATTGACTCCCAAGTCACTCGAAGCGTTCGACCCGGTCGACCCGACGCTCGTCAGCGGCAGCCGCGACGTCACCACAGTTCCCAGCCAAGCGTTGTTCCTGCTTAACGGCGGCTTCGTGCGGCAGAACGCGTTGACGCTCGCTCGCGAACTGCTCGGCGAAAACGCCGCCGCGGACGATCAACGGATTCGCTCGGCTTACCTGCGAGTGCTTGGTCGCGAGCCGAGCAGTTTGGAAGTCGCCCGTGTCGAATCGTTTCTCAACGACTACGCGGCGACGCTTGGCGATCGCGATAGCCAAGCGGACGCGGCATCATCGGTCGCTCGCGCGGCTACCGACGACCCTTCTGCCACCGCGAAAGGCAAGTCCCGATCCGCAGCCGCCCGCAAGAAAGGCAAGGCCACGAAAGCCGCTCCAGCCGCAGCCCCTGTCGAAGCCGCTCCAGCGGAGGCTGGCGCTCCAGCCAACGCAGGCGCTCCAGCAACCGCGGGCGCTCCAGCAAACGCGGGCGCTCCGGCAACCGCGGGCGCTCCGGCAACCGCGGGCGCTCCGGCAACCGCGGGCGCTCCAGCAACCGCTCCGGCGGTGGCTCGGCCGCCGGCGAATCCCGATGACATCGATCAATCGGGGGTGGCGACGCGGGAGGCCGAGGTGGTCGCGGACGGGACGCGGGAAGCTGCCTGGATGGCGTTCACGCAAGCCCTGTACGCCGCCGCCGAGTTCCGCTATTTGCGTTAGGCGGTTCGCGTCCGAGTGTCGCGGGCCCGTGTGGTTCCCGAGTAACATTGCCGAGCGAGCGGCCTAAGAACGCTCATCCGACTCTTTCCTTTTTCCCCTTTCGGAAACCGTTGCCATGTTCTACCAAACTCCTTGGGTGCCTTCCCGTCGGCATTGGTTGCGGACTGCGGGAGCCGGTTTTGGGATGGTTGCGCTCGCCGGACTGTTGGGCGAGCGTGCGGCGCGGGCGGAAGCGGGCGGCGGGCCGGCTAGCGGCGGCGCAGGGGGCGTTGGCGACGCGCGCCGGCAGCCATTGGCGCCGAAGGCTCCGCATTTCGCCGCCAAAGCGAAGCGGATCATCTTCGTTCACATGAACGGCGCGATGTCGCAGCATGACACGTTCGAGTACAAGCCGAAGCTGCAGGCGGATGATGGCAAGCCGGGACCGGGCGGCGGCAAGTTAACGGGCTCGAAATTCAAGTTCCAGCAGTATGGCGAAACGGGCAGTTGGTTTTCCGAGCTTTTGCCGAAGCTGGCCCAGCATGCGGACAAGATGTGCTGGTTGCGGGGGCTCTACACCGACACCCCCGCGCATCCGCAGGCGGTCGTGCAACTGCACACCGGCAGTGCCAACGCGGCGCTCACCCGGCCGAGCATGGGAGCGTGGCTGCTGTATGGCTTAGGGAGTGAGAACCAGGATTTGCCGGGGTACATCACGATCAATCCGCCGCCCAATTTTGGCGGCGCGGTGAATTATGGCAGCGCGTTCCTGCCTGCGCATTTCCAGGGGACGCGGCTCGACGACATGGGCAATTTGCCGAATCTCCGCCCCAGCGTCGCTCGCGAACTGCAGCGGAAGCAGCTCGATCTGGTCCAAGCGATGAATCGCGATTTGACACGGTCCAGCGGCCAAATCGACGCGGTGGAAGGCATCATTGAAACCTTCGAGCTGGGATTCCGGATGCAGGATAAAGTGCCCGCGCTGCTGGACTATAGCCAGGAACCGCGGCATGTCCTGGATGCCTATGGCATCAAAGACGGGGCGCCTGGCGGATTCGCTCGGCAGTGTTTGTTTGCGCGACGGCTTTCGGAGGCCGGTGTGCGTTTCGTGGAAATCTGCCAGCCCGGCTGGGACCACCACAATAACCTGCACAAAGGTTTGCTCGACCGCTGCGGCTCGATCGACCAGCCGGTCGCCGCGCTGCTCGGCGATCTCGAACAACGTGGACTGCTCAACGAGACGCTGGTGCTTTTCGGCAGCGAATTCGGGCGGCAGCCAACGGCCCAAGGCGCCGACGGCCGCGATCACAATATCACCGGATACCCGATGTTCCTGGTCGGCGCCGGAGTGAAAGCGGGCTACACCCATGGAGCCAGCGACGAATACGGGATTCGCGGCGTGGAAGGACGGATGCACACGACCGATCTCCACGCCACGCTGCTTGCACTCATGGGGTTGGACCACGAACAGTTGACGTACGCCTACGCCGGCCGCGACTTCCGCTTGACCGATGTCCGCGGCGCTGTGGCACGCGAAATCTTCGCGTAACCACAAAGACTTTTAGTGGCGACCGAAGCATCGCTTCCCTAACGGGCTGTCGAAGAGAACGGATCTTGCGTCTTGCCTCTTCCGTTTCGTAGCGAGTAGCACTGACACTACCATTGTGGCGGCTCCGCCGAGCTGTCTTCCCGGTTGTTCCGCCCCACGCGCGGTGCTGTTCGCAAGCGTTCAAGGAGTTTCGGGGATCGCAAGTCGGACATCGAGTCGTGTGCCGCCGCCCGGCCGCGGGTTGAACTGGGCCGAGCCGCGATAGAGTCGCGCGCGTTCCTGAATGCCGCGGACGCCGAACCGGTCCGATGGAATCCGGTCGGGATCGAAGCCGATGCCGTCGTCGTCGATTCGGATTTCAAGCTGTTGGTCGTCTTGCGCCATTTCGATGCGGATGCTGGTGGCCCGTCCATGCCGCATCGAGTTGCTGACCGCTTCTTGGACGATGCGGAACACGACGCCTTCGAAGAGCGGTTCGAAGCGGTCGGTTTTCAATTGGCAGTCGAATTGGAAGTGGCATTCGGCCATCCGCATCGACTCGGCGATCAGATGGCGGATCGCCTCTTCGACTCCGCATTCTTCGATCACCAGCGGTCGCAGGTCGTTGATCAAGCGGCGGCATTCGCGCATCGCCTTGCGGGTGAGTTCCAGCGCCCGCTCCAATTCGATCCCGACGTCGTCCTCGAACTTCGCCTGCGCGGCCTCGATATTCATGAGGGCGCCGAAGAGCGTTTGAGCCAATCCATCATGGATGTCGTGCGAAATCAGCCGCCGTTCGCGTTCCTGCATCTCGAACATGCGGCGGATGGTGAATTCGCGTTCGGCCAGGCGGGTTTGCGAGGTATTCAGCGTGGTCAGATCTTGAACGGCGCCGAGGGCGCGGGTGAGTCGCCCTGATTCGTCGCGGGTGAAGCGAGCGCGGTCGGCGACCAAGGCGTAGGTGCCATCCCACTGCCGGTAGCGGTATTGGGCCTGCCAGCCGTTCGCGCCGGATTCCACGGATGACGCGAACGACTGCACCACCCGTTCCCGATCATCGGGATGAATACGGTCCGACCACCAGTGGTGGCATTCGATCCACGAAGTTGGCCCTTCGTCCCTGGGGCCGAACATCCGGAGGTAGGCTTCGTTCCGCCACACGCGGTTGGCCGTCGCGTCGAAGTCCCAGATCGCGTTACTGGTTACCTCCATCAGCAATCGCCAGCGCTCTTCGAGGTTTCGCAGCCGCGTTTCCGCAGGCTCCGCGGGCTCCGCCAATTCCCCGACTCGTTTCCCGTCGTTCACAGTTACAATGCTCCAACGTGGGCCCGAGTGCCAATGTTCGCGACATCCAGCATGTCGCGACGTCCATGGTCCAAGACACCGTAACGCCGTAGTGATTTGACGCCACAACGTACACTTTCGCCGGCCGGGGGGAATTCCCTCCGAGAGGCGGGGATATTCCAGCACCCGCGATGCGAAGGCCCTTGCGATACCAATTGATGGGGCCCATGGCCGGCGTCACACTCGTGACGTTGCTCTTGCTCGCGGTCGTCGACATTTGGCTCGTCGGCCGTCAAGCTCAGCGTCAGATCGAGCGACAATGGCTGGAAACCGGCGAAACGTTGCAACGCTCCACCTTCCCGCTGACGGAAAACGTTTTGCTCCAGCTGCGCGGCTTGTCCGGCGCCGAATACCTGTTGGTCGACACCACCGGCAAGCCGCTCGCCGCCACCCCAGCCATCGCGAACGCCGCGCAGGACTTCGCCTCCGAATGGGCCGAAACAGCGCCATCCGACACCCCCGAATCGCCATCGACGAAGCCGCTCTCGACAAAACCGCTCTCGACGCAGTCCTCATCAACCGAGCCGAGCGAGCGGCAGGTGTGGCTGGATCATCAGCCTTATCTTCACACGTCGCTGCGGCTGCGGCGGCCGGTCGACGGCGGCCGCGTCCTGGTATTGCATTCGTTCTATCCCGAGGCCCGGTTTCAACGGGCGTGGCGCGACGCGGTGGTGCCACCGTTAGCGGTCGGTCTGTCGGCGGTCGCCGCTGTCATGCTGGTGGGAGGTGGACTGGCCCTTCGAGTGACTCGGCCGGTGGCGCGGCTCCGTGACCAAGTGGATCGGATTGCGGCCGGTCAGTACGAGCCGCTGCCGTTACCGGGACGCGACGACGAGCTGCGCGATTTGACTCGCGCGGTCAATCAACTGGCAGAACGGTTGGTTGGGTATGAATCCCGAGTCCGCCGCCAGGAGCAGCTCCGCACGCTGGACCAATTGGCGGGCGGGATGGCGCATCAGTTGCGAAACGCCGTCACCGGGTGCCGCATGGCGCTCGACCTGCATCGCCGTGCTTGCGGTCGTTCGGACGACGAGGCGTTGGACGTCGCCGGCCGCCAACTTGAATCGATTGAAGAGTATGTGCGGCGTTTTTTGGCGTTGGGGCGCGGCCAGTCCGGACCGTTGCGGCCCCTGGATTGGACCGACGTGATCGCGGGCGTGCTGCCGCTGATCCAGCCGCGGTGCGGGCATTTGGGCGTCGAGTTGCGTTGGGTGCCGCCAGCCGGTCCGGCGCCGATCCGTGGCGACGCCGATTCGCTGGCGCAACTGGCCGTCAATCTGCTATTGAATGCGGTCGAGGCCGCCGCGGAAGCCAGTACCCGAAGAGCGAGCTCGTCCGAGCCGCGACTGTCCGAGCCGCGACTGACCGAGACGCGACTGACCGAGACGCGACTGACCGAGCGCGGCGCGACCGAGCGCGGCGTGACCGAGCGCGGCGCGACCGAGCGCGGCGCGACCGAACGGGGCGCGACCGAACACGGCGTCGTCGAAGCAACGCTCCGTGTCGGGGCCGACCTGATTGAGTGGGAAGTGTCCGACACGGGGATGGGACCACCCGAGTCGGTGCGCGACCGGGTGTTCGAACCGCTGGTGTCGAGCAAACCGGACGGGGCGGGACTAGGATTGGCGATTGCGCGGGAGGTCGCCGAGCGTCATGGCGGCGGGATTGCTTGGCGGCGGGAAGGCGGTTGGACGCGGTTCACCGTCCGGTTGCCGCGATGGTTCGGGGAGGCTCAATAAGATGGCGCGGTTGCTGGTGGTGGATGATGAACCGAGCATTGTCTGGGCGCTCGCGCGCCTGGGCCGCGAACTGGGCCACGAGGTGATGACGGCGGCGAGTGCCGAGCAGGCGTTCACCGCCGCCGCCGCGCAAACACCCGATGTCATCCTGCTCGACGTGCGGTTGCCCGGCATGGATGGGCTGGCGGCGATGGCGCGGCTTGGCGAGCTTTGTCCGCGCACGCCGATCCTGGTCATGACGGCGTACGGGGATCTCCAAACGGCGGTCGCGGCGGTTCGCAACGGCGCGTTTGAGTACTTGGTGAAGCCCTTCGATTTGGCGAAAGCGCAGACGGCTTGGGAGCGGGCGTTGGCCGCGCGGGAGCGGCCGGAGGGGAAGCCGCAGACCGAGGCGGTCGGCGGGATGCTCGGCAGTTCGCCAGCCATGCAGGAGGTGTTCAAACGCATCGCCTTGGCCG
>CAIXSC010000132.1 GCA_903921945.1 uncultured Planctomycetaceae bacterium | reverse complement strand
GGTTCGCAGCGCGATCGCGCCGACGAAGGCGCATACGGCGGCGACAGCGATCCACCTAGGGAGCAGACGTTGCCAACGTTTCGGTCCCCGACGCACCCAGGGCATCGCGGTCGCTGCGGCCGGCACCGACGAAGACGGCACAGTCGAAGACGGCGCTGACGAAGACGGCACCGACGAAGACGGCGCTGACGAAGACGGCGCCGACGGGGTCGGCGCGGGTGGCGTCTCATGGGAGGGTCGAAGCGGATTCATGGCGGCGAACTCTCGCGGTGTTCGGGACGTCACCAGTATGCTTCGACGCGGCGGGCGAGGCTACCGCGACCGAGCGGATGAGGTGATGGGGCCGTGGCAAGGGGGTTGACGGCGCGGGATTGCGGGATGCGGTAAAAACCAATACAAAATCACCCGGCGTTTAGCCTTGCCCACGCACACTGGAGAGACCGCGCGTCATGATCGCCCCCAAAGTCGTCAAGAAGGACAATGTCGCCAAGATTCTCGATCAGGCGCTCGATCAGGGCGGCGGCCTGTTGCGGCTCGCACCGACCTGGGTGCCGCGCAGCTTTCTGCATCCGGGCCGTCGGATCAAGTTGCATCCGGCCGATCTGTACGCGTACGGGGCCAATCGCGGAGGCATTGACGAACGATGGTTTGCCAGCACCACCGAGGCGGCGAACGAGGGCCGCGTGTGGCATGAAGGGTTGAGCTTCGCGTCGTTCGAAGGCCAACAGTTTTTGCTGAAGGACGCGGTTGAGGAAGCCGGTGCGCGGCTGATCGGCAAGTCGATGTTCAAGAAGTACGGGAAGTGGCCCGTCTATTCGAAGTTCTTCGACAACATGGGGCCGATTCCGCATCACATGCACCAGAGCTTCGAGCATGCGAAGCTGACGGGCCAGGAAGGGAAGCCGGAGAGCTACTATTTCCCGCCCCAATACAACAATGTCGACAACAATTTCTGCTACACGTTCATGGGGCTCGAACCGGGCACGACCAAGGACGACATCCGCCGCTGCCTGCAAAACTGGGACAAAGGCGACAACGGGATCCTCGACCTGTCCCGCGCCTATCGATTGCAACGCGGCACCGGCTGGTTGATCCCGCCCGGCGTGCTGCACGCTCCCGGTTCGCTTTGCACCTACGAACCCCAGTGGGGCAGCGATGTGTTCGGCATGTTCCAATCGATTGTGGAAGGCCGCTACGTGCCCTGGTCGTTGCTGGTGAAGGACGTGCCGGTCGACAAGCACCAGGATCTGGACTTCATCATCGAGATGCTCGACTGGGAGAAAAACGTCGACACGCATTTCAAGGACAACAACTACCTGGAACCGATTGTCGACAAGAAGGCCAGCGGCGACGGCTACACCGATAAATGGGTTGTCTACGGCCTCGTCGATGGCAAGCAGTTGTTTAGCGCCAAAGAGTTGACGCTCGAACCGGGCGCCAAGTGCGTGCTGAAAGATCCAGGCGCCAGCGGTTGGATCACCGTCCAGGGCAAGGGCCGCATCGGCGCGCTCAACCTGCAGACGCCGGCGATGATCCGGTTTGGCGCGGAAACTGAAGACGAAGTGTTCATTTCCCACCAGGCGGCGACTGCCGGAGTGGAAATCGAGAATACCGGCTCCGAGCCGCTGGTTGGCTTGCGGTACTTCGGCCCGGACGCGCACAAGAAGCTGCCCAACG
>CAIXSC010000131.1 GCA_903921945.1 uncultured Planctomycetaceae bacterium | reverse complement strand
CCCAAGACGAACTGCAATTTGGCGAGGCGCTCGCGCTGCTCCGCGAAGTCGCGCGAGTGGAGGATCCGCGACTCGATGCCTTCGCGCGCGAAGCGAAGACTCGGTTGGATCTCTACCAAGCGCAACGGAAACAGTTGGAACGCTCGGCCCAGGTGGCGTTGGAGGAATCCCGCGAGTTGTTTGCCGCGCATGCGATCGACGCTGTGATCGCGAAACTGGAGGCGATTCGCGTTCCGCTCCGCACGAAAGAAATCGAGCAACTGCTGGGAGAAGCCACCGATCGACGCGACCGGATCACACGGCTGACCACCGAAATCCGCGACCTGATCGCCAAGAAGAATGCGATGGAGTTGGGTCCGCGTCTGGATCGATTGTTGGCGATCAAGCCCGATCATGCGGAAGCCAAACAATTGGCCGGACAACTCGCTGTGAAACTCCGCGATGCCGCTCGAAAGCGACTGGAGAAACGCGACTTCGCCGGCGCTCTTGATCTGCTCCGGCGCATCCCCGCGATCGCCGCCAGCGACGATGGCCGGCAATTGGAAGTGGAAGCGCGCGAGGGATGTTGGCTTGTGGAACATGCCCGCACAGCGACGTTGGCCACTGCGACCTACGCGGAACTCGCGCAGCGGGCTGCGGAAACTTCGCCCGACAATGCCGACTTGCAACGGGCTTTGCGGACCGCCCGCACAACACAACGCGCGACGCCCCGCGAGGCATGGCTCGCCGCCGCCGATCTGCCGGCCGGCCCGCCCGCGACCGGCTCGGCCGCTGCGTCCGCGAAAAAAACGGTAGCCGGCTGCCCCGTCGATTGGCTCGGCCGCTCGACGCGACTTGTCGGAACCGGAGTGGAAGTCGACCAATCGCTGCGAATGCATCCCGGTCGTTGGTTTGTCGCGCTGGGGCTCGCCTTGCAGGGACTCGGCGAAGCCGCCGTCGACATCAATCTGAAGCCGGCGGTGAAAGACAGTGTGTGGAGCCGGCTGTCGCTCGGCAAACGCCGCAAGGAATCGCCGTCCGCCTGGGGGGTGGATATCGGTCCGGCCGCCATCAAAGCCGTCTTGCTTCGATGGGATGAGAAGACGCGGACCGCGCAGGTCGAGGCGGCTGAATTGTTCGAGCACGCGCTGTCCGCCGAGCCGGTGCGCGACGAGTTCCAGTTGGCCGAACGCTACACGCAAACCTTGGAGAAACTGCTCGAAAAGCATCCTCTCCAGGGACACAAGCTCTGCGTGAACTTGCCGGGCTTGAATACACTAAACCGTTGGTTCTCCATGCCGCCGATCGCCGACAAGAAACTGGAAGACGCGATTCGGTTCGAAGCCCGCCGGCAAGTCGCCTTGCCGCTTGAAGAACTAGCCTGGGATTACGCGGCGCTGGAGGCTCCCGCGGGCAAGGCTGAGTCAGCGAAAACCGACGCGACGGGCGCCGGCGAATCCCAGGGACGCCGGATTGTGTTCGTCGCCGCGAAGACGGTGGTCGTGGAATCGCGGTTGGCGATCTGGAATCGTTTGCCCGTCAAACCCGACATTCTGCAAAGTGACGGTGTCGCTTTGCATAACTGGCTCAGGTACGAACTCGCGGGCAACGAGGCATCCACCTATCAAAACGAACCGCGGGAGAACACCATCGCGTTGCTCGATTGCGGCAGCGATGTCACGAATCTCGTATTCAGCGGACCGCGGACGCTGTGGTGTCGAGCGGTGGGCCAAGCCGGCGACGATTACACGCGAGCCATGTGCCGCGAATTGCAATTGTCGCGTGGCGAAGCCGAGCGGTGGAAACGCGAGCCGCGCCGCGTGACCCATTGGTCGCGCTTGTCCGGGGCGATTCAGCCGCTGCACGAACAGTTACTGGCCGAGTGGCATCGATCGCTGGCCCAGTTCCAAAACGCACTGCCCAACGAGTCGCCCGCACGCTTACTCGTGCTAGGCGGAGCGGCTGGCACTCATGGGCTCATCGAGCACTTCCGTCGCGTTGCTTCGACTGTTTCCGCCGACTAACCGAGCCGCCGGCGGAAACAGCATCCTGCGTAAGCCTACTCGGACATCGCCTCCGGTTTGGGCTCGGGCAGATAGAAGCTGGCGATGAAGTTGATCAAGTAGACGGTGAAAGCGACGATCGCGGCCGCGAAGGCGACTTTGTTCGGGGCCGAGGCTCCGAACGGCAACAGCGGTGCGAGAAACTGCGTGACGGCGGCGAACGAGGTGCCGATAAGCCGACCACCGATGTTCGCCGCGAAGCTCTCGCCCGTACCGCGTAGATGCACCGGGTAAACCAGCGGCAGGTAGTTGCCCCAGAAACTGAACTGCGCGACCGTGAGGAACCCAGCAATCACCATTCCGTATTGCAAGTAGTCGAGACTTGTGACGGCCGCCCATCCGAACACCACCGGCATCGCGATAAGGCCGGGCAGGAGGAAGATTCGCAGCACGGTCCGCCGACTGGCGATCACGACAATCAGAAACGCAAGCGCGCCCCGGCCGAGCAAACCACCGATCTCTTGCATTTTGGTGGCGTTCGCGGCTTTGGCCTGTTCGATAGGCCCAGCGATCGAGCGCTTCTTGCCTTCCACTGCTTGCGTGATTTCCTTTTCGGTCTTCCCTTCGGCAGCCAGTTTCTTGCTCATGCCGGCTTGTGCCTTCTCGGGGAAGTCCTTTTCCATCGCCTTCGCGACGGTGTCTTTGACTTCCGGCAGTCCCGGCACAATTTGCGGCATTTGCTGAATCGCGCCGAACGCGGCGGCGAAACTGCAGGTGAACATCAGCGTGGTGATCAACGTGGTTCGCCGCAGTTCGGGCGAAAACAATTCGCCGATGGAAGGCCGACGCAACTTGCCCGTTTCCCGCTTCCGCGCCCACGCTGGCGACTCCGGAAGGAACGGGCGAATCAGAATGAGCGGAATGGCGGGAAGCAATCCCGACATCAGCGTGTATCGCCACGGAGCATGAACGTCTTTGACTTGGCCCAGGAAGCCCAGGAACTCGGGCAAGGCAATCGATGGCAATTGGAACGCGGGTAGTTGCAACCCCAAGATTAACGGCGCCGGCTCATTCTTCGCCCAGGCAATCGCCGCGCCGTTGGCGACGGCCACAAGCAATCCGCCAATCGAGGAAAAGGCCTGGGTCCACCCGAGCACCTTTTCGCGCTGATGCGGGTTGTCGAACAGTTCCGCGAGCCAAGCCACGGCTGCGACAAACTCGACGCACACGCCCACAAACACAAGACATCGGAAGAACAGCAGCATGTAAAGACTGGTGGAGTAACCAGCGGCGAACGCCGAGAACGCGTATAGGAGAATGCTCCACGTCAACACGCGACGCCGTCCGAGCCGATCGGTGAGGTAGCCGCCCAGCAAGCCGAAGATGCCGCCCGCCACCGCCGGCACGTAGAACATCAACGAGAACCACTGCGTGAACTCGGGCGTTCCCGGCCGAATGTTTCCCAGTTCCATCAGCGCCGGCCGGATGATCAACGGCAGCATCAAGAGTTCATAGATGTCGAAGGCGAAGCCGATCGCCGCAATGACGCAGATCAGCCACTGAACGCCCGTCAGAGGTTGGCTGGGATTTCCACTGGAAGCAGTCGCACGCATGAAGGACTCGCAAGGCTGGAGGAAACGACCGCGGCGCCGGCCGTTCCCTGGGAAAGGCAGCGCCGCGAAGGATTCGCAAGGTGGGGGATTCGCTGAGTAAGGCAGGCAAATTCGCGAGCAGGATTTTCGCCCATTGGCCCGAGTGCCCGCAAGCCTTCCTCGCGAGATTCGCCGAAGCAATTCCCGTCCTAGGTCGGCGCCGCCCCTGTATTCGGTGATCTCCTGTATTCGGTGATCTCCGCTGTTCGGTGATACTTCCGTATTCGGCGACACCCGGCCGACTCTCGCCGCTGTCAAGCGGCATCGATGCCGACAGCTCCGCTTGTCGCTCATTCGACACGCGATGGAACACCGCCGGCCGCAACCCAATCGGTTGCCGTTTCACGAATCGTGGCCCATTGCACATGAGGCAGCAACGCCATCATGTCCGCCCAAGCCTCGATCT
>CAIXSC010000130.1 GCA_903921945.1 uncultured Planctomycetaceae bacterium | reverse complement strand
TTTGTCCCGGCCCAAGGTGCCGATGAACCTCGATCGCACACCCGGTCACGCGATTAGAGAAATTGTCGGATTCTTTCTTCGTGACCTTCGTGACCTTCGTGGTAGCTCAAACTGGTTTGAACCGAATAGGCTTGTCGCTAATTGAACGGTATGGGCGGTGAACGAGGACTCGGTAGTAATCGAGGATTCCGCGTTCAACGAGGATTCAGCGGCAAGCAAGGATTCGGCGGCAAGCAAGGATTCGGCGGCAAGCAAGGATTCGGCGGTAAGCGGGAACTCGATGACGGGCCTGTGCGGCAGGCTCACACGTGGACGCGTTTCCAGCCACCGGTGGTGAAGCGGATCGCGAGCAGCAGGCTGCGGATCGCAACGTCGATGACCATCGCCCACCACGCGCCCTGCACGCCGAGATTCCAGCCGTCCAACGTGACACCGAGGCCTGGAATAGGCAACTCGTCCCACGCCAGCCAGGCGGCTCCCGGAACGCGGATCAACGCCAATCCGGTGAAGGTGACCGCAAGCGAACACAACGTGTCGCCGGCCCCGCGCAGCGCGCCGGTCAGCACCATGGTGGTGGCAAGGAATGGCATCGAGAACGACACGATGCGCAGGTAGTCGCGGGCCAGCAACGCGGTCCGCGGCGATGACTCGCCGACAAACCATTCCACGAGCACCCAGCCGCCATGATAGAAGACCAACCCCATGGTCGAGCAGAAGAGTACCGCGACAATGGCGGCGGTGAGGATCGCGCGGCCCGCTCGCCGCGGTTCGTTGGCCCCCAAGAGCAGGCCCGTGATCGCCGAAGCCGCGACGGCGAACGACGAGGCGGGCGCGTACGCCATTGCTTCGAGCTCCACGCCCAGTCCATGCGCCGCCGCCGAATCGGTTCCCAGCGTGTTGATGATCGAGACATAGGAGAGATGGCAGCCGAGCACCGCGAGCACATCGAGCCCGCCAGGGCCGCCAACGCGAAACATGCGTGCCAGCAGTCCCCAGTCGGGTGTCAATTCTCGGAACCGCCAACCGATTCCATCCCGGCCGCGAACCAGTACCGCCAGGAGAATCGCGGCCCCGACCGCGTGTCCGATCGAGGTGCCGATCGCCAGTCCTTCCCAGCCCAAGGCGGGCAGTCCGCCCCAGCCAAGCAGCAACGCGGCGCTGCACAGCGCGTTGACGAGATTGACAACCACTTTGGTGTAGAGCCCCGTGACCGTATCGCCCGCGCCGCGGAGGATCGCGATCGCCACCTGTTCGATCATGATCGCCGGAATCGCGGGGATCACCCAAAACAGATAACGCCAAGCGAGCGGTGTCGCCTCTTCGGGCAACCTTAGCAAGCGGATGAACGGCAAGCCGCCCACGTAGGCGATGGCCGTGAGCGCCGCCGCCAGGAATACTCCGGCCAGGAGCGCTTGGTGCGCGACTCGCCGCGCCCCCGCCATGTTGCCCGCGCCAGCGAATCGTCCCACCAACGCCGACGCGCCGATCGCGACCGCCGAAAACAGACTCATCAACAGCCAAATCAGATACGCCATCAACCCCATCGCGGCTTGAAAGGCGGCGCCTTCCAAGTAATGTCCGGTGAGCCACCAATCGGTGTAGCCGACGAGCAAGTTCAGCGACTCTTCGAAGAACACTGGCAAGGCGAGTCGCAAGAGGGGACGAAGCGCGCCGGGCGAGGCCAGCGCTGCGCCCACGATCGGATTCACGCGTGGCGTCGGGATGCTCGATCCGGCGGACGAGGGTTGCCCGGTTGTTGAGTGCTCGGCGGAGCCTTTGAGCAGCGGCTCGTGGTTGGACGGAGCGCTCAATTGATCACGTTCCGCAGCGGCTGGCCGAGCAGGGCGCGGCGGCAGGCTTCCGAGCCCTTGACGCGCATGTCGCGCACCCCCTCTTCGCTGTAGAAGGCGTTATGGGCGTTAAGAACGACACGCGTGTGGCATGGATGGGACGGATTGCGCCAGGCAACGAGCAAGGGATGGTCGACGGGCGCCGGCTCGATCGGCAGCACGTCAATGGCAGCGCCGGCAAGCTGTCCCGATTCGATAGCGGGAACCAGCGCGGCCGTGTCGACGATGCCGCCGCGCGCCGTGTTGATCAGGTACGCGCCACGGCGCATGCGAGCGATCGTCGGCGCGGCGAAAAGGTTTTCCGTTTCCGCCGTGAGCGGACAGTGGCAACTGATGACCAGGGCGGAGGCGAGCAGTTCGTCCAGGGATTCCAGGCGAGTGATGCCAAGCGACTTGTCGTAGCCGTCGATTTTGTAGGGGTCGTAAAACACGACGTTCATGCCGAGCGCTTTCGCGCGAACGGCGACCGCGGAACCGATCCGGCCGAGGCCGACAATTCCGAATGTCTCGCCCCGCAATCGACGCAGGGGACGAACGTGGTCGAAGTGCCAAGCGACCGTCGCGTCGCGGAGCAGCGTGTTTTGGAAGGCGATTCCGCGAGTCAGCGCGAGTGTCAATCCAATGGCGGAATCGGCGACCTCCTCCGTGCCGTAATCCGGCACGTTGGCGACCGGGATACCGCGAGAACGGGCGTAGGCGTAGTCCACGTTGTCGTAGCCAACGCCGCAGCGCACGATCAGTTTGCACTGCCGCATCCGTTCGATGGTCGCCGATCCGATCCGCACGGTGTGGAACATCATGTAGGCGTCGGCGTCATCCACCTTTCCCCACAACTGTTCCTCGGAGGAGAGTTCGACGTAGTCCAACGTCGCCAAGTCCCCCAGCACCTGAGTCTCGACATCCAGCGGGCCGTGTTGCGAACCCGCCACGACCACTCGAAAACGTTTGTCAGGAGACATGATTTCGCCCCGCCGAATGACAGATCCGCTGAATGACAGATCCGCCGAAAGACTGAATCGCCAAATGACTTACTTGCCGCGGGTCTTTTTCGCGGCGGCTTTGCCAGCCGGCTTCTTTCCGACTGACTTTTTCGGAACGGAACGTTTCGCGAGTGAACCTTTCGCGATCTTTTTCCCGGCACCCTTCGCAACGCTCTTCGCGATTTTCTTGGCCAACGTCTTCTTGGCGGGCGTTTTCTTGGAAGCGGCGGCAACCGGCTTTTTCACGACCGGCTTTTTCACGGGCCCCTTTTTCACAACCTTCACCGGAGTCTTCGTGGGCGAAGGCTTCGATGGTTTCCGAGCAGCTGCGGCTGGAGTCTTGGATGCCGCCGCCTTGGCAACAGGCGTTTTGGCGGCAGCCGTCTTGGCGGCTGGCGGCTTCGCTGCGGGCGTCTTGGCGACCGCCGCTTTCACGGGCGTCTTGGCCGCAGGAGCGGCGGCTGGCTTCACGTTCGCCTTCGCGCTTGGAGCTGGTTTCGCGGGCTTCTTCGCGGCGGGTTTGGCGGCAGGCGCGATCGGTTGGGCCGTGGCAGTATCGGTCGCGGAAGTGGTTGGCTTGGCCGCTTCCCCGGCCGGTGGTTCGCTCGGGGCGGCGACGCTTGCGACCGTTTCAGCCGCTGATGCGGTTGTATCCGCCATCGGCGTTTCGGCGACAGCGGGCGCTGTGGTCTCCGCTTCGGCGGCTTCGGAAGGTGCCGAAGCGTGTTGTGGTTGATCGGTCGTGGCGGCTGCTTCTTCGAAGTAGTGGCGGACCTTGGCGACGATTTGCGGGTCGGTCAATTTGTCGGAGGTTTCAACGGCCACGATGTTCGTCCGCGGCGACTTCGAAGCGCAGCGTTTGCGGAACTCGCCCTTGGCTTGCGCTGGTCCAAAGACCAACACGGCTTCGACACCCGCCAACGCGGAGATCACATGATCGTAGAACGTGTTGTACTCGTGCTCTTCCTGATGCTGGATCGTGTCTTCCGCCATCGATTCGTGGAAACGGTGCTTGCCCTCAGAAGCACGGCTGGGCGGCACAACGCCCGATTCTATCGTCCGCGTTGTCGGGGTGCCGTCTTGCGACAACAGTACAACAACCGCCTTGCGATGGTCGATCCACACGCCCGCTTTCGTACCCATGGTCTTGGTCCTTGTTGGAAGGCTTCGAGTCGTCGTCGGACTGCGACCATCGCAGCCTCGCTGCGCGACTGGCAAGCGCTGCTTGACACCGCCGGAGGACGAGCAGATATGTGTT
>CAIXSC010000129.1 GCA_903921945.1 uncultured Planctomycetaceae bacterium | reverse complement strand
GAGGAACCCGCGCGGCAGGCGTACTCCCACTGCGCCTCCGTGGGCAGTCTTGGCTTGAGATGCGGGTAACGCTTTCCTACGATCGTGAAGAATTTTTGCACATCGTCCCAAGACACCTGTTCCACGGGTCGATCAGGATCCACAAATCGGCTGGGGTTCTGGCCCATGAACTCCGCCCACAAGCGCTGCGTACAGAGCGTCTCCATCATCCAAAAGCCCTGGGTCAACGTCACCCCATGTTGCGGCCCCTCGTCTTTCCACCGTCCGTATTCGGACGCCGGCGATCCCATCCAGAACGAACCCGGCGGAATCCACCGCCATTTCGTATTCACGGCACCAAAGACGGTCTCCGCCCACGGGCCAAAGCGGTCGACTCCCCACTGGTCGGCCCAAATCGGCCGCGTCCCGCGTTCCAGCCGCACTGTTTCCACGTCGGTGGTCAGCGTGATCGTTCGCCCCGATGGCACGGAAAAACGCCACGATTCGCCGCCAGACAGCAACCGTCCCTGGGAGCGCTTCGCCGGGCCGCCGTTGTGACCGTCCCCGTCGCCGTCGCTGTCCCCGTCGACCACCACTTGAATCCCGCCCCCGCGCGTTCTCAGCGAGACCACCCGCTTGTGCTTCTCCGGCAACTCGGTCCACGGCGCCGCCTCGAGCGCAGTGTGGACCCAAAACTCGTCTTCCAGCAGCGAAACGGTCAAGCGGTCCACCGCCGTCGCCCCGCCTTGCCCCTTCCCCGAGCTCGTCAGGTGCCGCTGCAAGGCGGCGACCGCCGGCCCCACCTGGGAATTGACGAGCGTTTGGTGGGAGAGCCTGCGCAGCAGACGCCGCGAATAGTCGCTCACCGGCTCCTCCCGGCGTGGATCCTGCCGCGATACATACTCGCGCAAGTACGTCAGGCCGGCGATCGCGTCGTCCCAATCGTGCGGCGCCAACTCTTTAAGGATCGCCCGAGATTCCTCGGACAGTCGACTCAGTTCCTCGAAAAACACCTCGCAACCAACCTCGAGCCGATATTCCCGCAGCAGCCGCAGCAGCTCGCGACGCAGGTCGGAGGGAAGCGACTCGAATCTCCGCAGGTACTGCTCGACGCGTTCGGAACGACCCGGTTCGGCGGCGTCCGAGGTCCAATTCACAAACAGGCTGTCTTGCCACACATCGGATTCCAGTCCAGGATCGCCCGCACCGGGCAGCAACCGGCGGCAAGCACGCAACAACCCCGGCTCGACACGCACGCAGAGGGAGATCAACGCGAGCAGATCGTCGACCAGTGATTGCTTGGCGTCGGCCCTCACCGTGCCCGACTCGCGTGGTCCCCAGCCCCGCACGCGAAAACAGTTCCTCAGATCATCGGCAATCCGCGTCAGGTCGCAGGGAACCAACGCCAGCGGCTGGCAACCACGCCGGCGCAGTGTCTGGCCAATGGCGAGCCACGGGTTGGCACGCGTCCGTGGCGGCTCGTGGGCTTCGGTCCTCCGCACTCCAGGTTCGCCAAGGTCGGTTTCCTGGAATTCGTCGTTGGCCGAATCGCGCACTGCGGCTGGCAGCGCCATCGATCGAGTTACTTCGCTTTTCAGGAGCGAACCGAGGTCGCCGAGCACGAGCACCCGAGTGCCAGGAGGCGGCGGCTGGTACATCACGATCGGGTCGCAAGGCGGGGGATTGAAGGGGTC
>CAIXSC010000128.1 GCA_903921945.1 uncultured Planctomycetaceae bacterium | reverse complement strand
GACAACACGCTGCTGTGGTACACGAGCGACAACGGCGGCGCGAACGGCCCGCTGTCAACCGGCAACCTCCGTGGCAGCAAGGGAACGCTCTGGGAAGGTGGCTTGCGAGTGCCCGGCCTCGTCGAGTGGCCCGCTCGGATTCCACAGCCATTTGTCAGCGACATGCCCTGCTCGACGCTCGACATTTACCAAACGGTTCTTGCCGCGACAGGGGCCAAGGTGGAGAAGCAGATCCAGCCGCTCGACGGCATCAATCTGCTGCCTCTGTTCGAGAAAAAGATGACGGAACGCGGCAAAGCGATTCCGTTCGTCGCGCGGCTTAACCAGGACAACTCGCATGCGGCACTGATCGATTGGCCCTACAAACTCCACCTCAATGCCGCGGCCACTCGCGGCAAGAAAGACGGCGATGCCCAGCCGGTCGCCCGCGAACTTCTTTACGACCTTTCCCAAGACCCGAAAGAGACCACCGATCTCGCCGCGAAACAACCCGATCGCGTCACGACGATGAAGGCTCAACTGGCCGCCTGGAAATCTTCGGCCTTGAAGAGTTTGGCTGGCGATGATTACGGACCAGGGGTGCGTTTGGAACCCCCAACCGCACCTGCCAAGAATAAGAAAAAAGCGAAACAGACTTCTAGATGAGAAACTGCGGTCCATATTCCGATTTAACGCGAAGCGAGTGATCCGATGAAGTCGAAGCGAGCGTTGCTGGCGGCATGCGTGTTCCTGGCCGTGTGCTCGCTCGCTGGGGGTGGAGCGGCGTCGCGCGGGCTGGCGGGCGAATCGACGAGCCGTTTCGTGGCGCGGCAAACGCGTCCCGTTCACCCGATCTTGATTCGCAATCCTCAGGGACCGTTATTGCGCGTAGTCATCGATGTGCCGCAAGGTCAGTCGGCCAAGCTGGCGTCGATGGCGTTTTCGCTGGAAGGCACGGACGACCTGAATGACATCGAGTCGCTGCGGTTGTTCGACACGGGCCCACAAGAGACGTTTTCGCCCGCCACGCCGGTCGGTGACGCGGTAGCGGCGGCTCGTTCGCTAACATTCGCCGTGGATCGGCCGCTGGCCGAGGGGCGGAATGTCTATTGGCTGTCGTGCCGGTTGAAGGACGCTGCCGATCTGCGGCACCGCGTATCAGCGACCTGCACCGTGCTCGCGACGTCGGTGGGGGACATCACGCCGAGCGACGATGTGGCGCATGCCGGGCAGCGTATCGGCGTTGCTTTGCGAAGACCCGGCGATGACGGCGTGCATACCTATCGGATACCGGCATTGACCACGTCGACGAAGGGCACGTTGCTCGCCGTCTACGACATGCGGCGCCGGGCTGGCCGCGATTTGCAGGAAGACATCGATATTGGGCTCAGCCGCAGCGTTGATGGCGGACGCACCTGGGAGACACCGCGCGTCGTCATGGACATGGGCGAATATGGCGGATTGCCTCCCGAGCAGAACGGCTGCAGCGATCCGGGCATCATCGTGGATTCGCGGACCGGCGAGATTTTCTGTTTCGCGTTGTGGATGAACGGCAAACCGGGCCTTCATCAATGGGTGGGTGACGGGTCGGAGCCCGGCTTCGAGATCGGCAAGACGGCGCAGTTCATGATGGTGCGTTCGACCGACGACGGTGTTACTTGGTCGCGCCCCGAGAATCTCACGCGGCAGCTCAAGCAGGAGTCGTGGTGGTTGCTCGCGCCGGCGCCGCAGTCGGGGATTTGCTTGTCCGACGGCACGCTGGTAACGCCCGTGCAAGGCCGCACGGGTCGTGAACGGCTCGAGACTTTCGCCACGATCATGACGAGTCGCGATCATGGCCGGTCCTGGTCGGTCGGGCAGCCTGGCTACCGAGGTGGCAACGAATGCCAAGCGGCCGTTT
>CAIXSC010000127.1 GCA_903921945.1 uncultured Planctomycetaceae bacterium | reverse complement strand
TCCGCTTTCCAGCTTCTTCGTGCCGGAAACCGTCCGCCAACTCGCCGCCCAAGAGACTCCCACGGCGAATACGGCGAGCGCGGCAAACACGAGCAAGGACACTGCCGGCAAGGACACTGGCAAGAAAGAGGCCGTTGCGGCTTTGTCGCCAGAACAGACCGAATTCTTCGAACGGCAAGTGCGACCGCTATTGGCCGAGCACTGTTACTCCTGCCATGGCAAGGGACAAAAGAAAGGCGGTTTGAGCCTCGACTCGCGCGAAGCGTTGCAGGCGGGTGGTGACAGCGGAGCGGTCGTCCAGGCCGGCAAACCGACGGATAGCCTGCTTTTCTTGGCGGTGACGTACGATTCCGCGACTCAGATGCCTCCCAGCGGCAAACTAGCGGAGGGGCAGATCGCGATCCTGCGGAAATGGGTCGAGATGGGTGCGCCGTTTCCGCCGACCGCCGCGTCGGATGGAATTCGCGTCGCCGGGGCCATTTCCGATAGCGACCGCGGATTTTGGTCGTTCACCAAGCCACAACGCTGGCCGACTCCGGCGGTTGCCGACGCGACGTGGAGCCGTGGACCGGTCGATCGGTTCGCCCAGGCGGCCTGGGAACGCGAAGCGTTGCGTGCCGCGCCGGATGCCGACCGCGCCACCCTGGCGCGCCGCTTGGCGATCGATCTCACCGGTTTGCCACTGGCGGCGGATGACGTCGATGAGTTCCTGGCGGCCACGGGGCCGGATGCCGAATCGCGGTTGGTCGACCGTTTGCTGGCCTCTCCGCGATTGGGTGAACGCTGGGGCCGCCATTGGCTCGATTTGGCCCGTTTCGGCGAGGACCAAGCCCATACGTTCCAGGCGCGGAACTACCCCGAGGGCTACCGTTATCGCGACTGGGTCGTCAACGCTTTCAATGCCGACATGCCTTACGATGAGTTTGCTCGGCACCAAATCGCGGGCGACTTGCTTGGGCCGGCTGGTCAGCGCGAGCATCTGCCAGCGCTCGGCTTTTTCGCCCTCGGACCGGTCTACTATGCCGACGCCGGCTGCGCCCCGAAGGCGCTCGCCGATGAATGGGACGATCGCATCGATACACTCTGCCGCGGTTTTCTCGGATTGACGGCGGCTTGCGCCCGTTGTCACGACCACAAGTTCGATCCGATCTCGGTCCGCGATTACTACGGGCTAGCGGGCATCTTCGCCAGCACGCGCTACGAAGAACTGCCACTGGCGGGCCGCGATGTGGTCGATCGTTACAACGCGGCCCAAGCAGCGTTCAAGGAACAAGAAAAGGCCGTGAACGACCTGCTGACCGCCGAGTCGCGGGCGCTTCGCGAAGCGTGGTCAGCCAGCCTTGCCAAACAACTTGTCGCCTCCTGGACTGTGTTGAACAAACGCAAAACCGATGGCGGATTCGCGGTCGCCGAGTTAGCGAAGGCTGAATCGTTGCCGCCGATTGTGCTTGAAAACTGGCTCAAACTCCTTGCCTCCGATCAACTGGCCAAAAAGCCGTTGCTCAAGCCGTGGCAGGAACTGATCGCCGCCCAAGATCCCAAGATCGACCTGTCGGCGGACGCGGCTGCCCGCAGTGCGGCCGAGGTAGCGGCCGGGGCTGTGGCGCGGCCACTGCTCGAAGCGCTCGCGAAACGCCGCGAATTGGACGCCGCCCATGCGGCCGCGTTGGCGGCGGCCACGGACGACGCGGCCCGATCGAAGATCGCCAAACCGGCACTCGAGAAACCGCTCGCGGAGCTGATCCGTGACTGGATCGAAGACGACAAATCGCCGCTCGCGGTTCCCAGGGACAAAGTCGAGTCCCACTTGACGGAGGAAGCGAAAAAGCGACTCGTCGATGCGCGGGTCGAGCAAGAGCGGCGGAAATTGGCGATCGGTCCCAAGTATCCCGTCGCGCACGGCTTGGCGGACGCCGACGCTAAAAACCTCAAGATCCATCTTCGCGGCGATCACAAAAAGCTTGGCGATGAGGCGCCCCGTCGGTTCTTCGAAGTCCTCAGCTCCTCCTCATCCCCTCCGATCGCTCAGGGTAGTGGCCGCAAGGAACTGGCGCTCGCCGTCGCCTCGCGCGACAACCCGCTGACCGCTCGTGTGTTTGTCAACCGCGTGTGGATGCACTTGTTCGGCCGCGGTCTCGTTTCCACGCCAAGCAACTTCGGCACCCTGGGCGCACGCCCCACCCATCCCGAATTGCTCGATGACCTCGCCGTCCGTTTTATGGACAACGGTTGGTCGATGAAGTGGCTGCAACGCGAACTCTTGCTGTCCCGCACCTACGGACTCTCGGCCGCTCGATCGGCGGACAACATGGAGAAGGACCCGGACAATCGTTGGCTCGCCCGCGCCAATCGCCGGCGGTTGGATGTCGAGGCTTGGCGGGATTCGCTGATGCACGCCGCCGGCTTGTTGGATCTGCGTCTCGGCGGTCCTGGCGAGGACCTCGCGTCGGGCAACCATCGCCGTCGCACGCTCTATTCGCGAGTGAGCCGCCACGAACTGAACCCGATGCTGCGGCTGTTCGATTTCCCCGACCCGAATGTGGCCGCCGAACAACGCACCGTCACCACCGTTCCACTTCAGCAACTGTTCGTGCTCAACAGCGACTTCATGTTGCGGCCAGCCCGGGAACTCGCAAGCCGCCTGGAACGGGAATTCCCCCAGGACCATGCCCAGCGGGTCCGATTAGCCTACAGAGCCGTCTTCGCACGCGAACCGGCGACCGACGAATTGGCTTTGGCGTCCGAATTCCTCGCGATTCCTTCGGGGGATGGCGCCAAGCTGTCGCCGCTCGTGCAATACTGTCAGGCATTGCTGGCCGCGAACGAACTGCAGTTCGTGGACTGAACCCAGTCCCCAATCACTCCCGAGTCAACACTTCCGAGTCATCACTACCTAGTCATCACTCGCTAGTCATCACTCGCTAGTCATCACTCGCTAGTCATCACTCGCTAGCATGAAATCCTCAGTACCAAATCCCGATTAACAACGCCAGTTGCGTGGCACTCGGCCGCGTGGCGAATCGACATTCATGAAGGAAGCCTGGCATGCGACGCGACTTCGGAAGCTTGAT
>CAIXSC010000126.1 GCA_903921945.1 uncultured Planctomycetaceae bacterium | reverse complement strand
CGGCCTGACACGACACGGCCTGACACGACGCGGCCTGACACGACGCGGCCTGGCACGGCACCGGCGAACACGACACCGGCTCACACGACAGAGACGGATACGGATGCCGGTTCCGCCGCGGCCATTCCCGCCGGCGGCGAAACTTCAACCGTTGTGTCCCCGGCGCCTGCCGCTCCGTTGCCGCCTGGCGATGCTCCAAGCACGGCCGGAACCGCCGCGGCCGATCAACCAAACCCGCTGGTCGCACGGCTCGAAAAGTATCGGCCGATTCTCGAACGTAGCCAATGGTTGCGGCTGTCCAGCGAGTTGGCTCGCGACTACCTATCGGACGATGCCAAAAAGAAGGAACTCCTGGGGCTGGTGGCGAGCAATCTTCAACCGATGTTGCTGCGCGTCGGTGGACTGCTGGGCGCGCTCGCCAATTTGCTGCTCGACGGCCTCATGACGCTGTTCTTCTTTTCTTTCTTTTTGAAGCGGATCGCGACCGACCAATCGCTAGACCGAGGTCGAGGAAAACCGACAAGCCAGTATCTGGTGGAAACGATTTTCGCCAGTGGCTGGCTGCCAAGCGCCGGGGCCGAGGCGATCCGCGAGGCGCACGTGATCCTGGACGAAGTGTTGTCGATGCTTCAAACCTGGGTCAAAGGCTATCTGTGGATCGTCATCATCGAGTCGACGGTCTACATCACGGCCTTCGCCTTGCTCGGCATTCCCTATTTCCACATCCTGGGATTGCTGGCCGGAATGACCGTGCTGCTGCCATTCATCGGTCCGATCGCCAGCATCCTGCTCACCCTGGTTGTGGCCTTCGCGTTTCAGGGCCCGAGCGTCACCATGTTCCTGTTGATCGCCAGCGTCTACTTTTTCGCCAATGTGATCCTGGAACAACTGGTTCTCTTCCCCACCCTCGTCGGCGAGGCACTTGGACTGAACTCCCTCGAAACCATCATTGTCGTGCTTCTGGGAGGACTTGTCGCCGGACTCGCCGGCGCCGTTTTCGCCATCCCGGTCGCCGCGATCCTGAAGTATCTTGTGCCGCACATTTATCAAACGCTGTCGCAGCGGCCAGCGCCATCCCTGTCGTTCGAACGCGGATCAGGCGATCGCGCTGCCGCCAGCCCGAACGATCGTGCCCAAGGGTAATGCCACGCCCCGAGAGAGGATTCTCATGTCGACACGCGCAACTCCGTTTCCTGGTGATCGCCCCCCTCGACCGACTCGCCGCCGCTTCTGCAGGCTCGCGGCTGGGTCGATTTTGGCCGTCGCGACGGGAGGACTCGCGACTCCCCGCGAAGCCGCCGCGGTGATCCAGATTCTCCTGCCCCTTAAAGCCGTGCTCGATGATTCGCAGACGATCATCGTGGCGAAAGTCGAACGTCTCGATCCGGCCAAGCCCGCGATGGTTCTAACCGCCACGGAATCTTTTAAAGGTGGAACTCCGTTTTCCCGCCTGCCGGTGAATCTCGCGGGCGACAAAGAACGCCATACGCCGCGACTCCTGAAACGAATCGCCGAAGGAACGCCAATCGTGCTCTTCATTAAGAAGGAGAGCGACGGAAAATATATGGCGTTGGGCTACACCGAAGGCACTTGGTTGCAACTGCTCGGCCAGACCGACGATGGCCAGACCCGCTGGGCCTTCACGCACTGCGAGACTTATCTGCGCCGCACGTACAAGGGAACGACCAGCGAACTCCGCGCACTCGTTGTGGACATTCTCGCCGGCAAACGCAAAGCGCCGCCACCCGATCCGAAAGAACGGCCCGGTTTTGGTCCCGAGCTCGCAACGGCCGGCAAATGACGCCAGCGGAGACATGACGCAAAAAAAGAAAGCGGGTTTCAAGTCTCGCCGCTGCGTGGAAGCGGCGAGAGCAAGAAACCCGCAATTCTTTGTTACTTTGGATGATTCGGATGACCCGCTGAAGCTGGCCATCTTCGAACTGTTGTCGGTCCGCGTCGTCCGGCCTCGCAGCCGTTCAAGCCGCGCTCAAGAGGCGACGCCAAGTTACGGGTAGCACCACCAGTTGGGACCCCATGTCGGACCGCAGGCCGGCCCGTAGACGGGACCACACACCGGGGCCGAGCAAACAACGCGGCGAGGCACCATGCGGCACACCGGCACGCAGACAACCTTTTCCACCACGTAAGGCACTGTCACCATCCGCGTGACCGTCCGATGCTCCACCACCGGCTTGCAAACCGTCTGGTGATAGACCATTTCACGCACTTCCGGCACGCACTCGAAGTAGGTCTCGACCCGCTCCGCGGTGACCGGCACGTACTCAGTCACCAACTTCTTGTGAATGCGGCGTTCCGGCCGGCAAACCATGACTTGGTACTGGAACTTCTCCTCCACGCACACCGGACGGTGAACCACAACGTCGATCGTCCGTTCCACCACCTCGGGCACCCACACCCGATGCACAACTTGGCACGGGGCGACGGCGCACCCGTCGACGCAGACGCCAGGTCCGCAGTACGGATCACAGTAAGGATCGTGCCGCCAACCGCAGCGGCGATGCAACCACCGCGGGCCGCAGCCATATCCACAGACCGGCTCGCAAACCGAAGTCTCCACAACCCGCTCTTCGTAGTGGCCGTGATCCTCGTGAATCACGCGATGCTCGGTCGTCGGCACGTACTTGGTGCACATCCGCACGCCTTCGCGGACTTCCACATGCGGAACATTGACGACGACTTCATACTCCACTTCGCGGCACACCGGCTTCATCACCGTGTACGGCACCGTTCGCTGCCGAGCCACCTGAGTCATCACGGTGACCGGCTTCTTGTACGAGTGAACTTCGGGCACCATCCGCGTGTAGGCAACCACCTCATGACGCGGTTCGCACCGGTACTGCGTCACATGCACCGTGCGGTGCTCCATGACGGTTTGAGGTACCATAACCGTGCGTTCAACCACGCAAGGTCCGCACACGCCATTGGCGTAGTAGACGGGATAGTGCCTGTGCCCTGCTTCCGCTGAGCCGCTGACGCTGCTTGCCAGCAACGCCAACCCGCCCAGCAGGATCGCCCGAATCGCTCGACCCATGATGTCCAATCCTTGTCAGTTTTAGGGAAACACCCGTGAAACCGTGAAAACCTGCATCTTTGGCAGCTAACGTACGAATGTCACGAGCTGGACAGACGGAAACGTCCTCCTGGTCGTCACAGTTCATCCATATTACCCAGTCGTCACAGAAATCCAACTGGTGACACCGAAAAAATTATCGAATCTACCGAGATTGCCGACATTGCGATTGGTATGCCCGTCTCGAACGACCACTCGTCCTCATCTCGGCCAGCCAAAAGAGGCTCAATGAGGCAGGGTGGCGTAGCCTAATAACCCAATGTGGGGTGTGGTGGCTGTGGCGGTGCCG
>CAIXSC010000125.1 GCA_903921945.1 uncultured Planctomycetaceae bacterium | reverse complement strand
GGAGCGATCTTGGACGTCGACGTGCCCTTCGAACTCGGCAACACGCTCGTTCCATCCGCTGTGTAGCTGACCGACGAGCCAGTGTTCGCGTTGAGAATGTCGGCACCCGAGTCTTCGAATACCGTGACAGCGCCGGACGTGTTGAACGTCACCGTGCCGAAATTCGCGGTTCCCGCCGTAGCCACGGTGATCGCGCCCGTCGCGGTCACCGCCCAGTGGCCAGTGACCGTGAACGTGTCACTGGCGTGATCCGCCAAGCTGAAACTCGCGGCGGTCATCGTCGCATTGCCGGCGACCGCAAGCGACGCGGCGCCACCCACGTTGTCGGTCACCGCGCCCGCCGAAACCAACACGATCGAACCCGCCGTGCTGTTGCTGGTGAAGTTCGTGCCGGAGTCTTCGGTGACGGTCACGGGGCCGCTGGTATTCACCGTCAGCGAACCAAGATTCACGGCGCCCGGAGCTGCCAGATCGATGGCGCCGCCGCCAGTGGCGGTGATGGTCAGAATGCCGCCGACTGTCAGCGTTTCCGAAGCATTCGTGCCCAGGACCGTCGATGTCCCGGTGAGCGTGCCGTTGCCGGTAACGGCGATCGAGTTCCCAGTGGTCGCGGTAATCGCTCCCGAAGAAACCAAGGTGAGGCTGGCGGCGGTATTCGTGGCCGTGAACAGGGTCGCGGAATCCTCCGTGAGGGTCACGCTGCCCGTGGCGTTGAACGTCAGGGTGCCGAACCCAACCGTGCCCGGCGCCGCGACCAGGATGTTCCCCGCCGTCGCGGTCAACGCGGCGTACCCCGCGACCGTCAATCCGTCGGCGGCCACATCCGTCAAACTCAGGCTGGTGCCAGTGATCACAGCGTCGCCCGTGACATTCACGGTCGCGCCCGATCCACCCACGGTGTCGGTGATCGCGCCGGCGGACACAAGCGTCAGTGTGCCAGCGGTGCTGGCGCCCTTGAGATCGGTCGCCGAATCCTCCGCGATCGACACGATGCCCGTGGTATTGAAGGTCAGTTGTCCAAAGTTCGCCGTGCCCGTCGTGCTCAACGAGATCGTGCCGCCGCCACTGGCCGACAGCGACATGGTTCCACCAACCGTCATCGTGGAGGCCGCGTCGGCGATAAGCGTGACGGACGTGCCGGCGATCGTCGCCGCGCCCGTCACCGAGACCGCGGTCGCCGCGTTCGCGGCGACCGCGTCGCTCGACGTCAGCGTCAGCGTCCCGGCCGTGCTGGTTCCAGTCAACTGCGTCGCGGAATCCTCGGTGACGGAGACCGTGCCGGTCGTGTTGAAGGTGAGCGAACCGAGATTCACGGAACTGGCCGAAGACAGAGTAATCGCCCCGCCACCGCTCGCCGTGAACGATCCGTTGCCGGTCACCGCCAGCACATCGCTCGCGTTGTCCGCTAATGCGATGCTTGTGCCGCTGAGCGACGCGTTCTGCGAGATCGTGATCGAAACGGCCGCCGCGGCGCTGTCCGTAATGCCAGCGGCGGACACAACCGTAAGCGTCGTCGCCGTGTTCGTGTTGGCGAACGCCAGCGCCGAGTCTTCCGTCACCGTCACGGCGCCCGTCGTATTGAACGTCAAGGTGCCGAAGTTGACGGTGCCCGGCGCAGCCATGGTGATGTTCCCGCCACCCGTCGCCGTAAAGGAAGTGTTACCGCCAATCGTCAGGCTGTCACCCGCCACATCGGCCAGTGAGAACGACGTCGCGGTCCAAGTCGCGTCATTCGTAACCGCCAGCGAAGCAGCCCCGGATACGGTGTCAGTCACAGCGCCCGCGGAGACCAACGTCAAACTGCCGGCGGTGCTGGCCGCCTTGAGGTCGGTCGCCGAATCTTCCGTGATAGCGACAGCGCCCGACGTGTTAAACGTCAGGGTTCCCAAGTTCACCGTTCCTGGGGCCGCGAGCAGATC
>CAIXSC010000124.1 GCA_903921945.1 uncultured Planctomycetaceae bacterium | reverse complement strand
GCTGGAGCGGAGCAAGGACAAGCCGTGGTTCCTTTATCTGCCGTTCAACGCGCAGCATGCGCCGTTGCAGGCGCCGAAAAAGTATCTCGATCGGTTCCCCGCGATCGCGGACCAGAAGCGGAAACTGTTCGCCGCGATGTTGTCAGCGCAGGATGACGCGGTCGGCCGAGTGATGGCGAAGATCCGCGAATTGGGCCAGGAAGAAAACACGCTGGTCTTCTACATCGCGGACAACGGCGGACCGACGCTGAGTACCACATCGCAAAACGGAGGCTTGCGCGGGTTCAAGATGACGACCTACGAAGGTGGGCCGCGCGTGCCGTTCCTTTCCCAATGGAAACGTCGCTGGCCCGCCGGTGTGACCTACGATTTACCGGTCGTCAATTTGGATGTGTTGCCGACGATGGTCGCGGCGGCTGGAGGAAAAATCGCCGAATCGGACAAACTGGATGGCGTGGACTTGGCGCCGTTCCTGACCGGAGCGAACAAGTCGCGGCCCCATGAAACGCTGTTCTGGCGGTTTGGCGAGCAATGGGCGATTCGCCACGGCGACCTGAAGCTCGTCATGTCCCGCGGTGGCAGTGGCAAGCCGGAACTGTACGACTTGGCGGCCGACTTCGCGGAAACCAAGGATCTCGCCGCCGCCCGTCCCGAGGACGCCAAGAAGTTACAGGCGATGTGGGACAAGTGGAGCGCCGAACAATCGCCGGCGAGCGCCCAAGAGACCCCGCCCGGGCAAAAGACCAAAAAGAAGTCGGCCAAACAGAAGAAGTCCGCGTAAGCCCGGTTGAAATCCGTTAGGCGATCACTTTGCCGGACGGGACGCGGTTCGTGCGTGTCTTCCGGCCGGGCGGGTAGCGGTCAACCCCGCCGTTGGTCGCTGACGGTGTGGATCGCTGTTGCACCAACACGGCGACCAATCCGAACGCGACGATCGCGGGCGATTCGGGAAGTCTCCAAAGCACATCGAACGAGAAAGTGGCCGCTCGGGGACTCGAACCCCGACGCCTCTCGGCACAAGATCCTAAGTCTTGCGTGTCTGCCAATTTCACCAAGCGGCCTTAAGGGAAACGCAACGAAGCCGGCTAAGTTTAGCCGACGAAGCGCCGTTGGGCGAGACCGCTCCGACTTTCAACGCCAGTTCAGCTCGAGCGGCCGGTTCATGGGCTGTTTCCTCGATTGTTCCCCCGATTGTTTCCTCGGACGGTTCCTCGGACGGTTCCTCAGCTAGTTCATTGGCTAGTTCATCGAACGGTTTCCTCCTGGGGGTGGGTCGCGCGGATCGGCGGGGTCGGAACGCTTCGACCGGTTTTGCCGGTCGTGCGGCGGGTGCGGAATACGGGCGGAACCGGTTGAAAGCGGCTCGCCGGAAACGCACTCGAGGCCGCTAGGCACAACCGGCGCGGTTCCGATTTCCGGATCATTTCCGAATGATTGTCGGCGCGGAATCGACGTGTACGATGTAGAATTGTCGCACCTTTTGTCCTGACCTGGAGCGAAGCGAGGAACCGAGCTATGGCCGCGCGCGAGAACACGGGGCTGCAAGCCGCGCTGATCATTTTCGTCATCATTACGGTCGGCTTGTCGATTTCGACCTACGCCTATTTCCGCAGCGCGGAAGAGTCTTCCAAGGCGCTGGCGGCGAAGACGGCCGAAGCGTCCACGAATATGAAGCAGGCTCAAGACCGCGGCGTCGAGATTCGCTGCCTGAAATTCATGCTCGGTTGGGACACGGCTCTCTCCGATGCCGACTACGACGGCTTGCTGAAAGGCCTGGACGCGGCGGCCGAGATCCACAAGATCGACGAGGGGTACAAGCAGGACATGCAGATGTACGGGAAGGGGTTGGATAAACCCAACTACCGGCTTGTGCCCGCGGAGCTGCTGAAGGTCATCAAGGCGAAAAACGATGAACTGGTGACGGTCATCGAAGAACAGAAAAAGTTGCAAACCCAGTTGGCGGCAGCCCGCGACGAATCCAAAAAGGAAATCGACTTGGCCAAGAAGGGCCAGGAAGACGCGTCGGCGGAACTGGTGAAACGCACGGGCGATTTCGAGACCGAACGAACTCGCTTGAACGACGAAAAGACCAAACTTGTCTCCCAAAAAGATGAACTGGCCTCCAAGCTCAACGACACGGTGGCGAAGGGCGAGAAGGACGTGAAGGGGCTCCAAGGCACCATTTCCACGTTGGAACTGCGGATCCGCGGATTGACCGCCGACACCGAACAGTTACGGCAGACCTCGAATTTCGACGTTCCGGACGGTCGCGTCACCTACGTGAATCAACGAGCCAACGTGGTCATGATCAATCTCGGGTCCGCGGATGGGCTCCGGCCGCAGATCAGCTTCGGCGTGTACGACAAGGCGGAAACCAGCCCGTCGCCGGACAGTGTCAAAGCCGGGTTGGAGGTCACGAAGGTTTTGGAAGCCCACTTGGCCGAAGCACGGATCGTTCACAGCAAAAACGCGGCGCCGATCTTGCCGGGTGACAATATCTATTCCCCCATGTGGAAGCCCGGACAGCGACTGCGGTTCGCCTTGACCGGTTTCATGGACATCGATGGCGACGGCGTGAATGATCGGCACATCGTCCGCAATCTGATTTTGCTGAACAACGGCGTCATTGACGCGGAACAACAAGACGACGGAACGGCGGACGTCGCGAAAATGTCGCTCCTCACCCGTTATCTCGTGGACGGCGGATTGCCGTCCGACCGAAACTCGGTCGAAACGCAGCTGCAAGGTCGCAATCGGATGATTTCGAAGGCGCAGGAACTCGGCATCCGCCAGATTCCGGTCCAATCGATTCTTGGTTACCTGGGGTGGCGTTCCGAGGAGAAAACCGTTTCGCTCGGACGAGGCGCTCAAACCGATCTCGGTGCCGCCGGCAATCGTCCGGCCTCCAAGCCGGCAGGCGGCGCCGACGGCGGTGAATTCCGCAAGCGACAACCGCCAGCGGCCAAGCCGGATGACGCGTTCTAAGACGCTCGGCGGCAATCTGACCCCGGCATCTTCCCGTCGGTGATGAATCCACGGGAAGCTCGCCCCATCCCAATCGCCCTTCCGAGAACCGCCCGGCTTGGAGATCGTCAGACTGGAGATCGTCAGACTGGAGATCGTCAGACTGGAGATCGTCCCGGCAGCCGTGTTCCATCCGGCCGTCTTTCAACCGGCATTTTTCCGTCCGTCCGCCGTCCAACCGGCCGCCGTTCGGCTGCAACGCGGTTCCGTGATCGCCAAATCTTGATGTCTCCGGAGCTTGAGCAGGATGGAAACGCAAGGGTTGAAGACTCTCGGAACCAACCAAGGCCAGGGGATGCGTCCCTCTTGATCGCGCGAAACCGCGATCGCGAGTACCGTCAGTCGGCGGGGGGCCCGCCAGCGGACGATGTGGCAACTGGCACGGCCGAGCCGGTGGCCCAACCTTGACCGCAAGGGGCGTGCCTTTCTAGACTGCCTGACTTGTCTGTTTCGTTTCTTCGGTTGCTTCAGGAGCGAGCTTGTGCCGGCAACTTGTGTGATTGGTCTTCAGTGGGGCGACGAAGCCAAGGGAAAGATCGTTGACCTGCTGACTGCCCAGTTCGATGTGGTGGTGCGTTACCAGGGCGGCGCGAACGCCGGACATACGGTGGTCGTGGGCGACCAAACGTACAAGCTGCATCACGTGCCGAGCGGTATCCTGAACCCGGGCGTGATGAACGTCGTCGGACCAGGTGTGGTCGTCAACCCGGCAACGCTCCTCAAGGAGATCCAAACGTTGCTCGACCGCCAGATCCCGATCGGTAGCAACATGCTGTTGAGCGACCGTGCCCACGTGGTGTTCCCGTGGCATATTGTCGAGGATCAAGCGTTGAACGAGAGCACGGCCGACGGTGAAAACATCGGCACCACGCTCCGTGGCATCGGTCCCTGCTACCGTGACAAAGTGGGCCGTTCCCACGCCTTTCGTTTGGGCGACCTGTACCGGGCGGATTTTCGGGAAAAGGTCGCCCGCGTCGTGGACGCGAAGAAGACCTTGCTCAGCGGTTGGAAAAACGCCCGCGTCGAAAGCTTGGACGCGGCCGCGATTCATGCGGAATACCATGGTTACGCCGAGCGGTTGCGGCCGTTCGTGGGCGATTCCACGGCCTACTTGCTGGATGCCGTCGAAGCGGGCAAACGCGTGTTGTTTGAAGGCGCGCAAGGGTCGCTGCTTGACGTCGACCATGGCACCTATCCGTTCGTCACCGGCAGTAACAGTTCGGGGGTCGGTGTTTCGGCCGGTTCCGGGGTGCCGGGCCGGTGGATCCAAAAGGTGATCGGGGTCGCCAAGGCGTACACAACTCGGGTAGGCGGCGGGCCGTTCCCGACGGAATTGCATGATGAAACGGGAATGCGGATCCGGGAACTGGGCCGCGAGTACGGCACAACGACCGGGCGGCCACGACGCTGCGGCTGGTTCGACGCTGTCGCCGTCCGCTACACCGCCCGACTCAGCGGCATCGATGTCATCTCGCTGATGATGATGGACGTGCTCAGCCACCTGCCGGAGATCAAGGTGTGTGTGGCGTACGACTTGGATGGGCAGCGCATCCATCATTTCCCGAGCCACGTGGATGACCTCCGACGCGTCGTTCCGATTTACGAAACGATTCCCGGCTGGTGCCAGGACGTCACCGGCGCCAAGACGGCCGCCGATCTGCCCGCGGGCGCTCGAGCCTATCTCGCCCGTATCGCCGAACTCGTCGGACGTCCGGTGGCGATTGCCTCGGTAGGTCCCGGTCGCGCTCAAACCATCATGATGGAGTAGCCGCGCGTGCCGCCGCTCTCGCCTGCCGAACCGCTTGCCGACGTTCTTCCCGAACGCCGGCCACAGCATATCGCGGTCATCATGGATGGCAACGGACGCTGGGCTCGACGGCAAGGACTGCCGCGGATCGAGGGGCATCGGCGCGGGGTGGCGAGTGTTCGGCGGATTGTCGAGGAAGCGACTCGGCTGGGACTCCGACAGCTCACGCTGTACTGCTTGTCGAGCGAGAACTGGAAGCGGCCCGCTCGGGAACTCAGCTTCCTCATGCATTTGCTCGAACAGTACATGATCGAGGAACGCCAGACCTTGCTACGGCAAAATGTCTGTGTGGCGATCATTGGCCGACGTGACGGCATTCCCGCCGACACGCTGCGGGAAATAGACAAGACGATCCAGTTGAGCGCCGCCAATTCCGGCACTCGCCTCTGCCTCGCGATCAATTACGGCGGCCGTGGTGAAATCGTCGATGCGGTGCGGCGAATCGCGGCGGAAGTGCGAAACGGCACGCTCGCGCCCGAGGCCATCGTCGAGTCCACGATCGCCGATCGGCTTTACACGGCTGGAATGCCCGACCCCGATCTCCTCATCCGCACCGCCGGCGAGATGCGGGTCAGCAATTTTCTTCTCTGGCAAATCAGTTACGCCGAGCTGTGGGTGACGAACCGCTGCTGGCCCGAATTCCGCGAAGAAGACCTGCACGCTGCCATCCGTGATTTCGCGGGCCGCGATCGTCGCTTTGGTGGACTGTCCGGGAGCTAGATTCTCCCGACTCGATTTAGGCTGGGTTGCCGCTGTCCGTACGCCGAACGTGGCGGACGAGCGTTACAATCGCGGGACAGATTTGTTCCTGCTTGTCTTTTCGGGAGCCGCGTCGTGCTTCGCTGGCGTTTGGTCTCGGCCGCTTTCCTGATCAGCGGCTTGGCGTTTTTGCTGTGGCTGGATTACCGGCGACCTGTCGGTTTGCCGCCGGGGGCGATTCTCTTTCCACTGGCGGTGCTCGGCGCGACCATCGGTGTTCTGGAGCTGCGTCGCATGCTGGCGACCCGCGGCGTCGCCCCGCACGCGGTGGAAACTTACCTCGTTGTCTGGTTGGCTCTGGGGGCCGCCGCCTTGCCGCTGGCGGGCGACACCGGCCGACAATTCGTCGCGTGGTGCGGACCACTGGGGCCCGCTCCGCTCGCCCTTGCTGCGGCCGTCATCCTGCTGTTCGCCGGCGAGATGGCCCGTTATCGCGAACCGGGCGGGGTCACGCAGCGAATCGCGAACGGGATGCTCGCCGCCGTTTACCTGGGGATTCTTCCTGGCTACTTCGTCGCCCTACGCGCTCATCGCGATAACGCCTGGGGGCTCATCGCGCTTCTCTCCATGATCGCGATCGTCAAACTGTCAGACTCCGGGGCGTACTTCGCCGGTCGACTCTTCGGCCGCCATCCGCTTGCACCTTTGCTTAGCCCGAAAAAAACGATCGAAGGCTCGATTGGCGGCGTGGCCGCTTCGACGCTGGGAGCCGTCCTCATCGGAACTTTTGTCGTGCCGTGGCTCGTTCCCGAAGCGCCGGCAGGCCCGGTTTGGAAGTGGGCCAGCTACGGCGGGGCGTTGGCGTTCGCGGGAATGGCGGGCGACTTGGCCGAATCCCTGATTAAACGTGACATGGGACAAAAGGATGCCGGCCAAATCCTGCCCGGCATGGGCGGTATCCTCGATGTGCTCGATTCGCTGCTCTTCGGCGCTCCCGTGGCGACGATCTTCTGGACGAGTGGATTCCTGGGGTAAACCTTCATTCCCAATGCCTTGCCCGACATCGCTGAGCCCTCATTCTTTCTTCATCCTCCCTCAAGGTGCGACACATGGACGTGGTGAACATTCGAGACGTGGTTGCTTTCGCGACGAAGGATGGATCGGAGATCCGCGAACTGCTCGCGCCGCGGAATTCTGGGATTCGCCAGCAAAGTCTCGCGGAGGCGCGGTTGCCGTCCGGGGCGGCAACGACACCGCACCATCACCCGCTGACCGAAGAGATCTATTACATCCTCGAGGGCGCTGGGCGGATGCGGATCGGATCGGACGAACGTCTGGTGGGGCCTGGAGACGCGATCGCGATTCCACCCGGCTTCACGCACCAAATTACGAACACAGGTCACGAGACGCTAAAGTTTCTCTGTTGCTGCGCGCCGGCGTACGAACACGCGGATACGGTGCTCGAGCCAGAATACAACGGCGATTAGTCCGTGAAACAGCGTGCTGGGAGCCTTAACGTCAGCGCAGCTTTCCGATCTTTACAGCCGGCTTTTAAGTTGTACGGGCATTGGCTAACCGAATCGAATCTAACGCCCGTGCCGGCCGATGAAGATGAGCGTGCCGCGCGAACCCTGCTGACAGCAGGCGGTGGCCGCGATGCTCTTGGCGGGCACTGCGGACTCCTCTGAATTGGCTTTCAGAGCGCGGCGGTCCATCGAGAACACGGCGGAGAGTTCCTCCCCGTTGTTCGCCGTAGTCCTTTCCGCCTTGGGAAGAACGCATGAGCCGTTTGGCGTCGCGACTGCCCGCTTGGCCCTTCGTCCTGTTGGTGCTCGCAATCGCACTACTGAGCCTGCTCGCGCCTTCTAACTGGCGCGGTCGGTTCGCTGAACCTGTCGACGTGCCAACCGAACGCGACGCCGCGCGAGGTCCCGGCGCCGTCTACGCCAACTCAGCGGATGCTGCGCGCGCTGATAGCCCCGGGGACTCCCCATCGGCAGGCCAAGCCAACGAACTCGCGGGCACGGAACCTCTGACATTCGTGGCAACGCCCGTCCCCGATCCGGATTACGCCCCAGCCACGCCGGAAATGGTTCCCCCCGCCAGCTTCCCGCCGAACACAACCGACTCAACGAACCAAACACCTGCCGGGGCGGAACTCGCTGCCAATCCGCCCGCGGGGGCCGAGCTCTCCACGACTGGGCCAACCACGTCCGAGCCGGCCGCGACCGAGCCGGCAGCGACGGGGCCGGCAGTGACCGAGCCGGCAGCGACCGAGCCGGCAGCGACCGAGCCGGCAGCGACCGAGCCCGCGGCGACCGATTCCGTGCAACCGCTGACGCCGCAACCTCAGTCGGTACGGCCCAACGAACCGGCCACGACAACATTGCCGGATGCCCAAGCGGATGCCGCCCTTGCCGCAACCTCGCCCGTTAACGAGGTGCCCGCCACTAGCGAGCCAGCGGCCAGCGAGCCATCGGCCAGCGAGTCTGGCGGCGGCGTGCCATCTTCCGGCAAGCCATCTGGCACCGAACCCGTCAGCGGTCAGCCCCAGACAACGGAGGTGGGTGCGGGCGAGCAGCCGCTGAACCAACCGGCGATGACACCGCCGACACCGGGTGCTGGTTCGGCCGGCGTTTCGGAGCAACCGGCGAATGGCCTGAGGTCAACCGATCGCGAGCCAGCCAAACCGGCCGATTCTTCCCAGAGCGAGTTGCCGCCACGGGAAAAACTGGCCGAGGTGATTGACGAAACGGCTGACTTGCCCGCAACCGGCTCGCCTACGAACGGCACGCCCGCAATCGTCGGTTCGCCGTCGACGGGGCCAAACGCGGATGTTGCCCCTGTTGAGCTACCGGGGGTGCTACCGGCACCGGTGGCGTTGATCGAGGAATTGAAGTCCTTTGTGGAGCAGGGCGTGTTGGTCGATTGGTCGGAGGCGGTCCGGACCCGGTTGGAAAAACTGTCCCGATCGCCGCGACTAGACGACCCCGTTGCGGCGCGACTACTGCAGGATCTGGCCCAACTGGCCGACCAAGCCGGGCCACTATCGTTGCCGCTGGGGGAGAGTCCCGAGCGGGTTCGCGTGCTGCGAGCCGCTTACGGAGTGTCCCGGCGAGTGGCGGTTTGGAACGCGTTGTGCGAATTGTCGACGATCGACAGGTCGGGAAATGACTGGTCCCTTACCACAACCCGGCAACTCGAAGCGGCGCAATTGGCCGTGGAAGTGCATTTGGCTCGCAGCCACTATCGCGATCTTTGGCGCAACTATTTGTGTCTCGATAAGGCGAAGGAACTCGTGGGGAGCATGGATGAGCCGACCACACGGCAGCGGGACATTGCCCGCATGGTGCTCACGCGATTGGATATTGATGCCTTGAACGAATCGCAATCGCAGTTTCTCAGCCATCCGGTGTTCCGAAACTACCGCTCGGCGCTCCGCGCGTATTCCCGGCAGGACGTTGCCTTGACCGACATGGTTCAGTTGATCGAACGCTACGAGACGACGCTCGCGTCGCTCGACGCGCGTCGAGTGGCCCATGGCTTCCAAACGCTCCGCTGGTCGCCGCTGGAGTCGGAAGTGCAAGCCGCTCAGCCGATTAACGACCACTATCGCAATGCGAACGTGCGGGTGGCGATCTCGGCGGCGCTGATCAACCGGATTTTGCCTACCGAACATACCTCGATGGACCCCGTGGACGACGTCATCCAAAGTGCTCGCGTGCAGGGGATGAGCCGCACGTCGTCGCGCCTCCGGGTGTTCCTCGTGCCGAGCCGCCTCCAGTGGCGGTTGGGGCTCGAGGCGCGTGGAGATGTCGAATCGCAGACCGAGAGCCGCAAGGGGCCGGCCACCTTCTACCAGGATGCGATGGCGAACTTCGACGCCCGCAAGCATGTGACCGTCGATAAACGCGGCATCCGCACCGATCGGGCCGAGGCCCGCGCGCAGTCATCGTCCGACCTTCGGGGTTTGGAAACCGACTTTGATGATATCCCGCTGTTCAGTCGGTTGGCGCGAGGCATCGCGAACCGGCAATACCAGGAACAATCTCAGATCGCCACTGCCGAGATTGAGTCCCGCGTGGCCGACCTCGCCAGCCAGCGGCTCGACCAGGAAGTGCATAAGCGGTTGTCCGACGCCGAAGGCGAGTTCCAGACTCGTTGGCTCATGCCGTTGCGGAACATGGGGCTCGATCCGACGCCGATCGACTTCGAGACAACCCAGCAGCGTCTGATCGTTCGCTACCGCATTGCCGCGCTCCATCAATTGGCGGCTCATACGCCTCGGCCGCAGGCTCCTTCGAGCAGTTGGTTGAGCGTGCAGCTCCACGAGTCGGCCATCAACAACACGCTCGACCAACTGGGGATCGGCGGCCGAAAACTGACGATGCAAGAGCTGTGCGACGAGCTGGCACGAAAATTCGGTCGTCCCTCCCCGCCGGTACCAGAGGACATTCCCGAGGACTTGGCGGTTACGCTCGCCCAACGCGACGGCATTCGCGTTCGCTGCGATGGCGGCAAGCTACGGTTGACGCTGCGGGTCGCCGAGCTATCCCAAAGCCGGCAGTCGAAGTGGAAGAATTTCACCGTGCAAGCGACCTACGTCCCCTCGCCCGATCAACGCAACGCCAACTTGGTGCGCGATGGGGTCATCGAACTGAGCAGCGACGGAAAGGGCGTGGGGAATCAATTCGCCCTGCGGACGATTTTCTCGAAGGTGCTGTCCAAGAACCGCACGATTAGCCTCATCAACCACTCGATGGCTCAGCAACCAGAGTTCGCCGACTTGATGGTCAACCAGTTCGTCCTCAGCGACGGTTGGATTGGCATCGCCATGGCTCCGAAACCGAACACCGCTCGCATCCCTTATCGCCGCTCCATCCACTAGGTTCCCTCGCCAGTTGGCGATGTATCGCTGTCGTCAAGAAACAATCGCCATTCGCCAATGCAGGCTGGCCAGCCTGCGACGGACCGAATGGCGACTCTTTCCGATGGGCGGCTCGTCGGAAACCGCGTCTTCGGCGTCTGCCCATCTCGCAGCCTTGCCGAAGTTGTCTTAGATTGGGCGATGCTTTTCCGATGGTTCCGGTTTTTTCCGAGTTCCGTGTCCAGCATCCTGCTCCTCGTTGCGGAGAACGGGACTTCCTGCTTGATCGCGGCCCTAGTCTACGAGGGTTTTTCCATGGTTCCGAGTCTTCACGCAACCAGTTTTAACCCTCCGGCGCGACTGGCTCTTTCCGCTCTCCGGGAGACCGCGCGAGCGCGCCGTTGTGGGTCTTCATCGATCTGTTCTGTGGTATCCGGCTGTTCTGTGCTATCCGGCCTCGTGGTGGCCATGGCTGCCATTTTCGCCAGCGGTTTGGCGGGCGAGGTATCCCGTGGGCTTGTCGCCGCCGAGTCAACGCCGGTGGAATCCGCGTTACGCGAGTACGTGGCGCGGCCTGACACGAGTTATCGCTGGGAAAAGAGACGGGAAGGCACGGTGCTCACCGCGAAGTTTGTCGAGCTGCGTTTGACGTCGCAGACCTGGCGGGGGACGGCTTGGAAGCATCAGTTGTACGTGATCAAGCCCGTGTCAGCCGCTCCCGATACGAACAAGGCGTTCCTGTTCATCGGCGGTGGTTCGTGGAAGCCGGAACTCGACGAGGCCGGCCAAGACGCCAAATTGCCGCGCGAGGCCGATTTGCTGGCGCTGGTCGCCGAACAGGTGAAAACACCGGTGGCGATCTTGCTCCAGGTGCCTCATCAACCGCTGTTTGACGGCAAGACGGAGGACGCGATCATCGCGCACACGTTCCAGGAATACATGAAGTCGCGCGATCCCGAATGGCCGCTGTTGCTGCCGATGGTGAAGAGCGCCGCGCGGGCCATGGACGCGATTCAAGAATTCGCCAAGCAGGAATGGTCGTTTGGAATCGAATCGTTCACCGTCAGCGGCGGCTCGAAACGGGGCTGGACTACCTGGCTGACCGGCGCGGTCGATCGCCGAGCTGTGGCGATCGCGCCGATCGTGATCGATGTGCTGAACATGGGCCCGCAAATGCGGCACCAGGTCGATACGTGGGGCGCGCCCTCGGCGATGATCCAAGATTACACCCGCCTGGGACTCGACAAAATGTTCGAAACGCCCAACGGACGAAACCTCCTGCGGATCGTCGATCCGTTCTCTTATCGCGAACTGCTCACACAGCCCAAGCTCATCATCCTGGGCACCAACGACCCTTACTGGCCGCTCGATGCCTGCAACCTCTATTGGGATTCCTTGCCGGGCCAAAAGCATCTTCTGTACGTCCCCAACAACGGGCACGGCGTTCGCGATGTGCCGCGACTGGTCGGCAGCCTCAGCGCCCTGCATCACCAAGCGGTCACCGGAAAAGCGCTGCCGAAGATGTCGTGGGGCTTTGAAAAGCAGGCCGACGGTCTGGTACTGCGAGTGAAAAGCGAAACCCCGCCCCGTCGAGTGTCCGCGTGGACGACCGCCGCCGCGACTCGCGACTTCCGCCAATCCCAATGGAAGTCCGACACGGCTGACAAGGACGGCGACAGCTATGTGTGCCGACTGCCGTTGCCGACGGACGGCTTCGCCGCGCTGTTCGGGGAATTGGAATTCAACGGCCCCAACGACGTTCCGTTTTATCTGTCAACGAACGTGCGCATCATCGGCGAGCAGGGCGACGCGGTCCCGCCTACGGACAAGGCCGGACCAAAACCTGCCCCAGCCTCCAAACCGTAACCTCCCGCGCCCCGATCGCCTCCCGAAACGCCAAGGCGGCGAGCGGCGAAGTGCCGAGCCGCTGGAGCCCGATTTGCGATCTCGCTGAATCGCCAACTCGCCGATCCGCCGGTGCGCTGATCCGTCAGCGCGCTGCTCCGCCAACTTGCCGATCCGCCAACTTGCCGATCCGCCGACTCGCCGATCCGCCGACTCGCTTGTCTGCCGCTGCGTTTTGAACCGCCGATTCGCTGATGCGGCGACTCGCTAATCCGCACCGATACGTTGAAGCGTTAAAAAGCCTTCATGCGGAACGCCAGCGGCGGAAAGCTGCCCGCTATTGCAACACCTTCTGTAACTCGGCCCGCAAGCGGGAGACTTCCGAGCGGAGTTCGGCGACTTCCAAACGCAATTCGGCGAACATATCGAGCGTCACGCCGGGTCGCGAAGACGGGGCAGGGGAATGGATGGCGGCCGACCCGCTCGAGCCGCTGGACGACGTTGCGCCAACCGTCGAACTGGTGGGCGAACTGGAGGCCGCTTTCGAGACGGACGGGGACCCGTCATCATCGTCGTCGCTTCCGCCGCTGACTTTGGCATTGGCGTATCGTGCGCGAATCTCCGGCAGTTCGCGGTCCTTATAAAGGTTGTGGGTGATGATTTGCCCCCGGCCGGGTGGCGTCAGTTCCATAATAAGCTGCTTGGACTGCAATTGTTTGAGCAGGTTTTGCAGGGTTCCAAGATCGGGAATGGGCTCCATGCGGGAGACGCGGGCGCGGAGATCGCCGAGCGTTTGCGGGCCGCGGAGCAGCAGTTCGGCGAGCACCGCGATTTCGACCTTTTCGACGCCGAACCAGTCGTAAAGGTTGTGCTTGTATTTGACGGCCCGGCCGCTGCCCTGGATCTCCACGACAGCGTGCATCCCCCGCAATTCCTCTAACACCCGCTCGATGTCGTCTTCGGTCAGCTCCATGTGTGGATCGCGGTTGCTCTTCTGATTGCAGCCGGTGACCAGTCCATTGACGGTCATCGGATACGAATCGGGCACGGTCTTGGCCTTTTCAATCAGCACGCCGGCGACGCGCCGCTGCCTCGGGCTCAGCGGTTGCCATTTTCGAGCCTCGCCTTCACCCGTCGTTGACTGTCCGGCGCCCATTCCCGCACTCGCACCTTGATCGCTCATCGACTTCCTCCGAGGAAAAGCAAACTGCGTCGGCTGGGGAATGACGGACCGCGTGCCGGCCGCTATCGTAAGGCAAACTTCCCAGTGATCGCTGCGGCATCGTAGACCAAGCCGGGGAATTCCGACAAGCGGAACTCGGCAGCCAGGAGCACCCGACCATGTCGACGTCCGTTCCATCGGATCGCCCGCTTGCGGGCCATCGCGTGTTGATGTTCACCGGAGACATTTACGAGGACTTGGAACTTTGGTACCCGAAACTGCGGCTGATCGAAGCCGGAGCGGAAGTGGTGGTTGCCGGTCCGGAAAAGGGAGCCACTTACGAGGGCAAGAATGGATACCCGTGTGTCTCGGACGCGTCGATTCGAGAAGTGCGGGCGGCGGACTTCACCGGCTTGGTCGTGCCGGGCGGTTTTATGCCCGACAAGTTGCGTCGCGATCCGCTTGTGCTGCAGTTGACTCGCGATTTCGCGGAAACCGGCAAGTTGGTCGCGGCCATTTGCCACGGCGGTTGGATACCGATTTCCGCCCGTGTGTACCGTGGTGTGCGGGTCACCGGTTCGCCCGGAATCAAGGACGACCTCGTCAACGCCGGCGCCCTGTGGGAAGACGCCCCGGTGGTGATCGACCGGCACTTTGTCTCCAGTCGCAAACCCGACGACTTGCCCGACTTTTGCCGTGGGATTCTCGCGGTGATGGCTCCATCGCACCCACATCGCTAGGGGCTGGGCCAAGGAGGTCCCTCCGGGATTCGTGTGGGTCCCGCCGAAGATTCGTGCCTCACCCAACTTCCGAGCCATGGCGCAAGCCGGCGCGGCTTGCGCCGCCGAATCTTTTCGGAGGAATGGCGCAGATGTCCAACGGTCTTTTAAATAAACAGCCGCTGGTGAAGTAACTCCGCCAACGGCCGGATGCACCTTGGCTTACCCGCGACCAGGATATCCCTCGTTGGGTTGCGTCCCCGCAGAGCCCAACTCTGTTTCTCCTGGTTCCATAGGAAAGGCCCAGGAAAACAGTTCGGGCCAATCCGTTCGCCGTGGACTATTTCACATCCTTGGTTCGCAAATAGATCGGATCGTACGGGTCGTCGCTGACCGAGAAGACGTCGCCTTTCCACACGCCAGGACCGGATGGTTTGCGGTACATGCGCTGCTGTTCATGGAGGTTTAGCGGACGGGCGCCCAGTCGCCCGAAGACGGCGATTTGATTGCCCGATTCGTCGACGGCCCGATCCCGGTCAATTCCCTTGCCGACCGCCAAGGCATGGCCGCCATCGGGGATCGGATAGGTGGCGATCAACTGCGGTGCGGGCCGCGGACTGAAACCCGAACTGCCCGGGGTTTCCGGCGACGTCAACTGAACCACGCGAAGTCCGTTCTTGCCATCGGCCACATACGCGAACTCGCTGGTGTTCGTGATACCGAGCTTGATGTCGTGGCAGTCATTGAGGCATCCGTCGGCGTCGAACTGCTGGTCGATCACCGGCCGTTCCGGATTGGTCACGTCGACGATGAACATCCCCAGCGGACCGGCGGCGACGTAAGCGTAGGTTCGCGCGACATAGACGTTGTGGCAGACGTCGATCGGGAGGAACCGAACGGGTTTCGGCGCGTGCGGGTCGAGTATATCGAGCACATGCAGCCCTTTGTGCTCGTCGCACACAAACGCATACCGGAATTGGGCCTGCACGGACACGGGGTGCTCGAAGACTTCGTGGCCAATCACACTGGTCACCTGCGGTTTTGTGGGCGTGGATAGGTCGACGACCACCAAGCCCGCGTCACAGCAGATATAAGCGTAAGTGCCGACGAACGCGATATGGCGAGCCCCGTTGAGGAGCCCGTTGGGATTGAAGGTGAGCGAGCGTTCCAGGAAGTTGTTCAGCGGGTCGCCGTCGAGCAACGTGCCGGCTCCGACAAGGATGAGCCCCTCGTATTTGTCAGCGACATAGAGGAAGGCGTACAACGGATGCACCGGCTGCTCTTTGTTGTCCGGCAATTGGACGCGCGTGGGATCGGGCGCGATCGTGGTGGGCGCGGCGACATACAGCGCGTGCTTGGTGGGGACGTGGAACCGCTGGCCGGCGGGCGAAACCGGGGCGGTTGTGATCCGTTCCGCGAATCCCTTGTGGTCGATGAACGCGATATCGAACACGCGCAGCCCGCCCTCGCCGCAGGCCGCGTATAAATACTCGCCGCGCGGCTGGACCATCAGGACTTCGGGTTTTTGGAACGGCCGTTTGAGCTTGTCCAGGATGTCGATGCCGGGGTGTTCGTGGGCATGTTCCAGGATGCGTCCCCGCTCCACATGCTCGTGGAAGTAATCGGGGAACGCGTGTTCGTGCAAGGTGCTGCCGATCACCGCTTGTGGCTCGTCGGTTTCCGTGACCACAGGAGCGAACACGCCATGTTCGCCGGTCGCCACCCAACAGTATTTACCGATGAAGTTGACGAAGTTGGTCCCGTGCATGAGCAACTGGGCCATAATCGCGTTGTTGTCATTTTCCTTGGAAATGTGGCAATCCGAGCACATTTTGGTTTCGGAGGTGCCGCCGGGGCCGGGCGGCCCGCCGCGCATGCCACGTCCCCGGACGGTATGGGGCACATTGGTGCTGAAGGCGATCCCGCTCATCCCGCCGCCGGAGATGGTTTGTTGCTGCCCGTAAATCGACTCGCGGTTATTGTTATACGAGGTCACATGGATTGCGCAGCTAGAACGCGAAGGATTGATCTTGTTGCCGGTCGCCAAACCGTCGCGGGCCAGCATATAGACGTCATCGCGGAGCGTTTGGAAGTTGTACGCCGTGCGATTTCGGGAAACCTCGCCTTCATTGTGCAAGTTGGGCATCTTTCGATTGGCCTTTTGCGGCAGATGGCAGCCGAAACAACTGGGGTTCCACGACGAGTGGCAGGCGATGCAGGAAAGGTTGTCGTTTTGGTGGGCGCACTTCACGCCGCCCACGGTCTCGCGCCCGCTCCCCTTCGGGCCGGCTGAAGCGACCGCGCCGCCCCAAACCATCCGTAATTCGTTTTGGGCATCGACTTCCCAACGGACAGTCTTGGCTTGATGCGATTTGGCGTTGTATTCCGCACGCGTTGGGTCGATCGAGTCTTTCGTTTGCACAATGCGCCACTCGCGGCCGTGCTCCACCATGGCTCGCTGGATGAGCACCTTCTGGTCGACCGGGCGCCCGTCCACGATCCGCCGCTCGGTGCGGACTTCGAACCGGGGGCGTCGCGGCGCGGTCGCGGTGCGGAGGGCGAGCAGATTGCGGCCGCCGGCCGGGTTGGACCGCGACGGTTCCTCGGACGCCGGTCCGCTCGTGGGCATGCGTCCCAGCCTGGCGATCTTTTCGGGAACCGTCTCGTCCGCCGTTCCATGGCAATCGATGCAGGTGATCTCAATCGCCGCCCGCACTTCCGCGTACAGCTTGGTGTTGCCATGGACGTCCTGGACGAAATGGCAATCGACACAGTGCATGCCGCGTTCCATGTGGATGTCCATCAAATGGACCGGATGGTCGTCCCGCTTCTTCGACTCGGCCAGCGTTGGCGAGTGGGGATCGGCCGGATCGGCCGGAAGGTACGGTTCATCCGGTTGCACGACGGAGGCGCGCAGCTTCTCGCTGGTGACCTCTTGGACGACGTCGCCATCGGGATCGAGGAGGTTTCCACGGCGGTCCTTTTTGAAAACAGCGCGATAGACCCAGCCGTGACCGTGGAAATCGGCGAATTGCGAGTGCTGCGCGACCCGGTTGAGTTCGGGCACGCGTTCCAGGAAGTCGGCCTGTCCCCAAAGTCCCCGGACCGATGCTTCCTCCGGATTGCTCATCTGTCCCTGCGCGTATTCCTCGGCCGTCGGATACTTCTGCCGCGCGGGATACATGAGCTGGCCATCGGTTTCGTTGTCCCACCACATGTAGCCGATGTAGCTGTTCAGCACTGTGGTGCCGGGGTGCATGTGGCAGACGATGCATTGGCTGGTTGGAATCGCGCTGGTGAAGCGGTGGGCGACCGGATGCCCGCGTTCGTCCTTCGGGATGGTTGGATCGACACCGTTGACAAACGCGTCCCGTTCGCGAGCGGCGAGTCCCTGGAAGCCATATCGAGCGTACGGACCCGAATGAACGGGCGAACGGTCGTTCGCGTAGACGACATGGCAAGCCGAACAGCCGCTCGATCGGTAATCGCCGGGATGGTCGTTAGTGCCAAGAAAGTTGAGCGTGGGATCGAGCAGCCGTGTTTTTTGCAAACCGACGAACACGGGATCGGTGCGGTTCTCGGTTCCGAGTCCGCGGATGCTAAGACGTGTCCGCGGCCGGCCGGGTTCTTCCAGTTTCTCGGGAATGCCGACCTCGGGCCGGAAGCGGCCGCCCGGTTCGAAGATTCGCAGCAGGTTGCCTGGCTGGCTGACTTCGAATCGCGGCAACGGATCCAGGAACGGCACCATGCCCTTGCGGTTGATGTCATAGCCAATGCGATCGACTTGGTCGCGGCGCCAGACATTCTGCAGCCGCTGCGGAGCGCCGTGCATGCCGTAGCTCTCGCCATATCGCGGTATCTTGTTCGGCACGGAGCCATTGTTGTAAAGGGCCGCGCCCCACAACATGCACCCGTGGGTCATCATGTTTTTACGAACCTGCAGCACTTCCTTGGGATGGCACGATCCGCAACTGATATGCGCAACGCGCAGATCGCCCGGATTCACGAAGCGAATGAACTCGGGGGATTCATGATTGAGCAGCGTGTAGCTGCGAACCGGATTGCCGGACGTGGGCCAAGCCGATTTTAGCCGCGGTGGGACGTGCGCGCCGTCTTTCGTGGCGCATGTCGGATCGCCTCCATGGCAATCGATGCAGCCCAGCTTGACCGTGGGCAGGGCGTGCATGTCGTGGACGTCTCGGTGGCAATTCACACAGCCCCAACTCTTGCGACGCACGTCCTCGTCCGTTTGCCGATAGAGATCCTCGGCGGTCGGGGTGCCGGGCGGCAGCGGATACGGGTCGCCAGCCAACAGTTGGCCGTCTCCTGAACTGCTGCCTGCTGAACTGCCGCCGGCTGAATGGCCGTTACCGCCAATGGCCTCGGTGAGGTCGGTGAACAGTGTCCGGGCGCGATTCGGCGCGGGCGTTTGAGCGAACGCGCAAACGGGTAGGAGCGCAGCGCAGGCGACGATGGCGAGCCAACGCAGCGGTTGGGCCGGCCATGGGGAGGTAAAAAATGGTTCCCGATTCGATGTCGTCACGCCGCGGCGCCACGGATTCGCCGGTTGATTCGTGGCAGTCCCGCCGCGAACTACTCGTGTCGCGTCCACTTGCATGCGCGCACCTCTTCCCTGAGTCGGCCTACCCAACGATCCATGGTCGGGGATTAGCTGTTTTCCCGAACTCGGTCAAGCCGAATCCCGTGTTACGGAGTCACGCGGTCACCGGGGCGATTGGGCACGGTGTCACGCGGACGCTGTGGAGAGCGGTCATGTTCGGGCGAGAGGCCGCGCGGCCGCGCTTGCGGCGAACTCGTGCCGGCCAGCGACTTGGCGGATGAAAGCCAAGCTGGCGTTCAACGCAATCCAACCGGCTTGACCTGACAGATATGATTCTAAAACTGTATTTGCATCCTTTATCCAAGGCATATAAACTGGCGAACCATTATTTAATACTATAACCGTATTCTTATTTATTGCCAAAATCTCTTTAACCAAATCATTATGTGCCTTTGGCATATGCATATGCTCTCTGTCTACTCCCTCTGTTTCATATGCTT
>CAIXSC010000123.1 GCA_903921945.1 uncultured Planctomycetaceae bacterium | reverse complement strand
GAAAACCCGGCCGAAGTCGAGTCCGATCCACGGGCGTTGCGGCGGGCCTATCTGGAAAACCTCGACGCGTTCCTCGCGACGATCCGCAAAGCGTGTACGGCTGCCGGCGCGGATCACTTCCTCGTGGACATGCGGGCTTCGCTCGCCGCCGCCCTCACTCGTTACCTAGGGTTCCGGCATGAACGGCTTTGAGGCGTTGGGGTCGAGCCGCCTCTTGGCCGACACGGTCTTGGCCGACACGGTCTTGGCTGACGCGGTCTCGGCCGACACGGTCTTGGCTGACGCGGTCTTGGCCGACGCGGTCTTGGCGATGCGCCTCTGGGCGTGGGTTGTGCATCCGGGCCTGCTGGCGGGCGGCGTGTTGTTGGCCGCCGTTCCGCTGGCGATCCACTGGTGGAGCCGCCGCCGAGTGCGAACGATCGACTGGGCGGCGATGCGGTTGCTCGCCGGCGCGTGGCGTCGCGAAGAGCGTCGCACGCGACTGGAAGACCGCGCGCTGCTCGCGCTGCGCGTGCTCGCGATGATCGCCGCCGCGGTGGTTATCGCGCGTCCTCTGCGGTCCACTTTGCCTCCGGCCGCTGGCGGCGCCAGCCGCGCGGACCGCGAGTGGATCGTGCTGCTCGACGACTCGCTCAGTATGAAGACCGTCGGCGCGTCCGGTTCGGCTTTCGATTTCGCGAAACGAAGGTTGCGGGAATTGATCGAAGCGCGAGCCGCGGCGGGCCAGGACACGCTCACGCTTCTCGTCGCCACCGCGCCGACCACACCGCGATGGGAACGTGTGCCGCTCGCCGCCGCCCGTGTCGACGAACTGCTGGCCGCCGTCGATCGGCTGAACTGCACCGACGCCGCCATCGACTGGCCAGCCACCCTTCCCGCATTCGATCGCTGGCTGGGCGCACGTTCCAGCCCGCGCCGCACGGTCCTCGTCTGCTCCGACTTTCGCGAACGGGACTGGAATCCGGCCGCGTCGGCCGCGACCAGCCCACCTTCGGACGCCGCCAATTTGACGATCGCCAGCGATTCTTGGTGGCTGTGCGATGTTGGCGATACGGCTGTCGGGAACGTCGCGGTGGCGGGACTGAGCACGGTCGGGCCGATCGCGCTGGGAGTTCCTTTCGACTATCTGGTCGCGGTTCGCAACACAGGGTCCCGCCCCGCCACCGAGGTCCGGGTACGCGTGAGCGCCGCCAACACGGCAGCCCAGGAAATGACAATCGAATCCTTGGGGGCCGGCGAAACGCGAACGGTCTCTTTTCCCCTGCGTCTCGGCGATTCATCCGCTATTCCCCGCCCCGAGGAAATCGCCGTCGAACTGTCGCTCGACTCGCCCGAGACCCACAACCGCCTGCCCGCCGACGACACGGCGGTGGACCTGCTGTTTCCGGTGCCCGCCGTCGAGGTGGCAATCGTCTCGAACGCGTTCGCCGGCGTACCCGCCGGCGCGGCCCCAAACACGAGCGTCCCGAATACGAGCGTCCCGGAACCGGGCAGCCTGGACTCGACCGCTCCGAAAAAGACCGTCTTCGATCCCGCCACCTCGAGCACCACGGCCACCAGGAACGCGGTCCCCAACGCATCTATCCTGAACCCATCTGTTCCCGACGCATCTGTGGCAAGCAGCGCGGCGGACACAGCCGACTCGGGTGTCGATGAGGGCGCGTTGTTTCTGGAGAACGCGATGGCGCCGGCGGGGCCGTTTGCCACGGGATTCGCAGTGCGTCGTTTCGCGCCGTCGGAGCTTACTTTGGAAAAGCTGGCAGCGATCCGCGTCCTCGTTTGGGAGGACATCGGCGAGCTGTCGATGACTTGGCTCGAGCGGCTCGAGTCATGGGTCGATGGCGGCGGCGCCTTGGTGCTCATTCCTG
>CAIXSC010000122.1 GCA_903921945.1 uncultured Planctomycetaceae bacterium | reverse complement strand
TCCTCGACCCGCACCCAGGCCGGACCGAGCAGCAACAGGCCGAGGCCGAGCCAGAGCGAAGCCCGCAGGGCTAGAGCGCATCGCCCCTACCAGCGTTGCCATCGTCGACGCTCGGCGCGATACAGCCACCAGGTCGCGGCGATCCCCGCCACCGCGACCAGCAGCGCGACCACGACGCTTGCCGCGCTGTCCGCTTCCGTCCAGACCCATTCGTATCGCGCCGCCCGTTCCACCGCTGTCACCGCCTCGCTATCTCTGGGACCCTAGCCGCGTTGTCGCCGCCCTGTCATTCGCTACGCTCGCCGAATACCGCGATTCCGCCCGCGATATCGCCTTCCCGTTTCCACACCAGTTTTCCCTGAGGATCGAGGCACCGCACGCCCACGGCATCCGCGAGCAAGCAACCGCCATCCGCGAACAGATGCGCGAAACGCGCATGCCGTCCTCCCGCGTGCAGCAGTTTGGCCCCCGTCGGACCCGCTCCGCGAACGCCGCCTTCGCCCGGCGCATCCCCTGGAATGGAAACGCGAAACAGTTGTCCCAAATCCGGCAACAAGTAAGCGAGTTCGACCGCTGCCGGATTGGCATTCGCCAAGCCAGCGGCCGGCGGGCCGCCGGTGTTGCCATCGGCCGCGGGTAGGCTTGCCGCAACAAGTTGCACGGTGCGGGGCCGCGCGGAGAGTTCCAGAGAAGTCCCCATGCGACCTTGGGTGTCGAAGAGGGCGATGCGAGTGTCTCCTCCCAACGCGACCCAGACGCGTCCCTGGCGATCGAGGGCCGCGTCGACAGGCCGGCCGAGACAGCGAAATGTCCAACGCCATCTCCCATCCGCATCCACGACGCCAACCACGCCGAGATCCGGAAACGCAGCGATCGCCGCGCCGTCGGACAACGCGCGGAGGCTCGCGGGCCGGCCCGGCAAACCCGTCCACTTGGCGACCACTTGCCCCGCGCCGCTCAGTTCCAGGAACTCGCAGCGATCGTGATCCAACACCCAGCGGCGAGCGTCACTCCAGCCGCAACAAACCCCTGGAAATCGAAGCCCGGCGTGCGACCAACGCTCGCGACCCGCACGATCGCATTCCACCACCACCCCGCGCGCCAGATCGCTGAGTAGCACTCGCCAACCATCGGACGCGCCTGGATTGGATTCCGCGGTTGCAGCAGCGGCCGAACCATCGAGTCCGAGTTCTCGCGCCGGTGCGGCTGGTTGCGCCGGTGTGGCTGGTTGCGCCGGTGCGGCTGGTTGCCCCGGTGTGGCTGGCTGCGCCGGTGCGGCCTCTTGCCCAGGGGCGGTGCCCGCAATCGGAATCCGAACCAGCGGTTTCCAGCCCGTGACGATCGCGGAGTTGGCCAGGTTTGGACGGAGCGTAGCTTCTGTGGCATCATTAGCGCTGCCCTTGGCGGGCGCGGCATTGGCGTTGGCTACGTTGTCCCCGTTGGCCGCGTTGGCGGTAGCGTCGGGGAAAAGTTGAAACACGCTGGCTCGATCCGCGAGCAGCACATGCGGTTCAGCGGGAATCAAATCGAGCGGTGGGCGGATTGATGGCGTCAGCGGCCGACGGTGCAGTGCCGTGCCAGAGAACGCATCCAGCACCAGCAGGTCGGCGAGCGGAGCCACGCCGCTGAGCGGATCGTCCACGCCGAGCCATGGAGGCTCCACGGCGAGCGAATTGGCGAGGCAGACAGCCGCGATCACCGCTTCGCCGTCTCGCGAACCGAGCAAGGCGGCGCGGCCTGCGAGTCGGCCCGCGTTGTGTTCCCACAGTAAACGCCCCGAGGCGAGCTCGTAGCCGCGTATCACGCTGGCGCCCGCGACGATCGCCATCTGGTCGGTGGTCCCGAGCAACTGGCTGGCGGGGCTTGGGCCGGCCGCGTCGCGCGGCGATTCCCAGACGATCGCGCCGGTGCGTCGATCCAACACGCGGAGCGAATCGGTATCGGACGCGACGCACGCGAGGTAGGGGCCGGCGATCGCCAGTCGTTCCTCATACCAACCCGTCGGGAATTCCATCGGCGATTGGCCGGCGGCGGTGGGCTGGCTGCGAGTCGACGAGGCTTCGGACGCGCGCGTGCCGCGGCGCGTCAACGAGCGGGGATAGCGAGCGAGCCAGCGAAGCGAGCCCGTATCCTGGTTCACCGCCACCACCAAGCCAGCACCGAGGTTCGCGTACAGTTCGCGGCCGGCGGTCGCGAGCGCGGCCGAAGACCATGGCCACACGCCTTCCCGCGGTTCGCCTGCCACTCGACACCGCCAACGCGTCGAGCCATCGGACGGAGAGAGGCTCACCAGGTACAGGGTGGAACCGCCAAGCATGGCGGCGAATACTCCCTGATCGCCGCTGGCGATCGGTCCGAGAATCGTTGCATCGGCATCCTGGTCGGGCGGTAGGAATTCCTCCGCGCCACGACGCCAACGCAATTCGCCCGTGCGGCGGTCGTAAGCCGCCAATTCATTTCCGCGGGTTCGCCAAGACCATTGGCGTCTGGCGGCGAAGCGGGGCGTGGCGGCGGTCACCGCGCGCGGTTCCACGGCCAAGACCGCGTCGCCGGCTACCGACACCGCGTGTCGCAAGGCGTCCGCCCAGACGAAGGCGTCGATCGCCGCAAGCTTGCGCGGCGGTTCGCGCAGCGAAACGTCCTCCGCCGCGATCATCCGCCACGCAGAAGGCAACGTCGCGTCATCGCTCGTCTGCGCCGGCGCACGATGGGTCCACCGCTCGCGCCACGTGTTCGTCGGCAGTCCGCGGTGCTCCCAGCCCGCCCAGCCATCGTTGCGCGTCCAGTACAGTTCCTGCGCGAGCTCGACTGGCGTTTCGCGAGCCCCCACGCGCGGACGCGCAGCGGCCTCGACGGTCGCGAGTGGTTGGCTTGGCCAGTTCGCTCGCAGCCAGCGTCGCCCCGACGCGGCGGCGTCGATTCGCGGGAGGATGTCGTCGTAGCCGCGGCCGAGCGCTTCCGGATCGCTGAGCCGCAACAGGCCGCCAGCCCGCCCCGCTTGCCAGGGTTCGAGCACGGCGAACGATTCGCGGATCGGCTCGACGCGCCAGCCGGAATCGGTGGCCGCTCGCAGTCCGCGGGCCGCCAGGGTGAAATCGCGACGCGACGGATCGCGCCACGGAAAGCGCGCCCCGTCATCCGGCTGATCGAGTCGGTTGGTGTCATGCGCGCGCGTCGCGCCAGCCTGTCGTTCCGCTTCCAGCCACACGCGAACAGCGCCGAGGATCGCCAGTCCGCCGGCATCAACGCTGGCATCAACGCTGGCAACGCGGGGTGGAGATTTCGCAGGCGTTTCCGGGACCGCGATCCGTTCAAGCCAACGCCGCGCCGCCGCGCGATCGCCCAGCATCGCGGCCGCCGCCAAGCGGCGGACATCGATCGCCATGCGGTCGGGCGTAGGATCGGGATGAAGCGTGGCGATCCGTTCGAGCAGCACCGCCGCCCAAACCGCGTCGCCCGCATCAAACGCGCGTCCCGCCAATTCCCAAGCGGCATCGTCGCCCACGCGCGTGAAGAAATACCGTTCAACCACTTCGACGAGCCGCCGTTCGCGGTCAGCCGCTGGCTGTAGCAGCGCGCGAGCCGCTCCATCCGTTTGCAGTCGATACTGTTGGAGTCCTTCAGCCGGGAAACGAGCGAGTCGTTTCTCAGCGGCGCTTGCCAGGGGGATCACCGCGCCGGTGGCTGCGTCGATCGTCGCGGCATCGCGTCCTTCGTCGAGCACGCGTTGCAGGAGGGTGGCCGCGAGGCTCCATTCGCGCCGCTCAGCCAGCATGTCGCTGTCTTGGAGCAACCGTTCCAAGTCCTCGTCGCGAATCAACGCGGCCTCGGCGCGGCAATCGCGGGCCTCGTAAAGCGTGACCACCGCCGACACCGGTAACACAAGCGACAACGCCATCGCGAGCGCGACAGTCGTCGCGCGTGAGTGCGGCGTCGTGCGTGAGGGCGCCGTCGCGCGTGAGGGCGCCGTCGCGCGTGAGTGCGCCGTCGCGAATGAAAAAGATGCCGCGCGTGCGGGCGGCGTCGCCGACGGACGGTGGTCGGTCTGGCTCATCGGCGCCTCCCGAGATTCCAAGCTAACCATTGCTCGGCGGCTAGAGTGGCCACCAAACCAAGTGCGGCCCACCACCACCACTCCTGCGGTCCCTCCAACAATGTGGTCCATGGCGTGTCAGTCGCGACACGGCGGGCTGTGGCGAGCCGGCCTGTGGGACGCCAATCCAGGGACACACGTTGCAATTCGCCTTCCCGAGGATCGGTGAGCACACTGAAGGAATGCTCGACGCGGCGGCCAGCCGCATCGACCAGTTCAAGCACATGCGGGCCGGATTGCAGGAGCGGCTCGGAAACCAGCTCCCAGCGCGCATTCCGCGCCGGGACCGTTTTTGCTCCCGTTTTTGCTGTCGCTTCCGTTGTTGTTTCCAATGTTGTTTCCGCTGTTGTTTCCATAACTTGATTCACCAACGGCTCGCGCGTCTTGCTCGGCGTTCGGAGCCACGCCGAGGCTTGATAGCGGCGTGAGGGCAGGGCGACTCGAAGCGGCGCGCCGGCCAGCGTCCGCTGAGGCAAGACGCGATCGGCGGCGAGCGATTGGGTGAGCTCTTGCCAAAAAATGACGAAGCTCGGATCAAGCGGCCAGTCGGTCCAGGTGTTCCGCAGTGGAACCGCCAGCAACGCCACGCGCCCCGCTCCATAAGCTTTTTCCATCATCACGGGCGCTGCCGACGGGCCCGCGAATCGCGCCACCACATTCGCCGCCGGCGACTCCACATCCCACCAGCGAAAAAACTTGACTTGATCGATGAGTGGATTCTCCGCGCGGTCGAGAATGCGGCCCGCCGAGTAGCCCGGTGAAATGATGCCAAACCCGCGCCAACCCGCGGCGGCCGGATCACCTTGGATGGCCCGCAAACTGGCCGGAGCCAATCCCGTTCCCTCGCGCCATAACCGGTTACGCCATGCTTGCGGGTCGGCGTTCGGTCCAGGAATGAGCACCAAGGCGCCGCCGCCATCGACCCATGACTCGAGCCGCTCGAGCCAAGTCATCGACAGCTCGCCGATATCCTCCCAGACAAGGACGCGGATCGCTGCCAGCTTTTCCAAAGTTAGCTCCGACGGCGCGAAACGACGCACCGCGAATCCCGTGGCGAACGGCCCCGCCGGCGCCATCGCGTTCTCCAGAAACAACGCGCCCTCATTGACACCCGAGTCGGCTGTGTCCGCCGCGCTGCGTGCCACAGATGCGTCGGGAACAGATGGGTTCAGGATAGATGCGTTGGGGACCGCGTTCCTGGTGGCCGTGGTG
>CAIXSC010000121.1 GCA_903921945.1 uncultured Planctomycetaceae bacterium | reverse complement strand
GCGTCGCCAACCGCGGTAGGACGCTTCCCGCAACGCGCGGTCGCCGATAGACGGTGATTCGCGGACGGTGGCTCGTGAAGTGATCCGAGATGATCGGCCACAGCGATCAGTCGTCGTTGCCAGTGGCGGTGTCCCGTCGGAGCGACGGACATTTTGTCCGTCAGGGGACAGCCTCAAGTTGGCGGATGAGGTCCGCGATTTCCTGCCCCGAGCCAAGACGCTCGTCGGGATTCTTGCGCAGCAAACGCATGATCAGGTCGCTGACGCCTTTCGGAACATCCGCGGAAAGCGCGGAGACTGGCGGCGGTTCGTGGGTCGCCAGCGCCAACAGGGTGCTCATTAAATCCACCCCTTTGAACGGCAGTTCGTTGGCGGCCAACCAGTACAAAACGCAACCAAGGCTGAAAAGATCCGCGCGGTGATCGACCGTGTCTCCTCGAGCCTGTTCAGGAGCCATAAAAGCCGGGGTGCCGATCACTTTGCCCGCAATACTGACTTGCGCCGCATCATCCACCGCGCGTGCGAGCCCGAAATCGAGAATCTTGACCCGAGCGTTCGGCGCTTCGATCCACAGGTTGCTTGGCTTGATGTCGCGATGAATCACACCTTGCGAATGCGCCGCGGCGAGTCCCTGAGCCGTTTGCCGGCCAATCCTCAAAATGCCGTCGAGCGGCACCCGGCCCAGACGCTCGCGGTGCGACTCCAGCGATTCCCCGCGCAGCAACTCCATCGCCAAGAACGGCAGGCCGCCCGAGATGCCGACTTCGTACACGGTGACGACATAGTCGCTTTTGATCGCGGCCATCGCCCGCGCCTCGCGGAGGAATCGCTGCCGCATCACCTCATCCGATGCGTAGCGCGGTTGCATCACCTTCAGCGCTACCTGTCTGCCCAGCCGGAGATCCTCGGCCAGCAACACCACGCCCATTCCGCCTTGACCGAGCTTTTGCAGGACACGGAACTCTCCAAGTTGCTTCAATTGCTCCGCCCAGTCACCGGCGCTCGCCAAGTTACCTGGCGAACTGAAGGAGGCCTCCCGGCTTCCCGACGAAGTTCCGCCACTCGAAACGCGGCTTGCGGCGGAATGGCTCGACGCACGGCCGCCTGGCACCTGTCCCTGGCCTAGTGGCCAGCCACTACCCACATCCGCTCCAGATCGCTCCCCCAACGGCGATGCGACAAAAGAACCGCCAGCAGAGACACCGCCAGCAGAGACATCGCCAGCCGACACACCGCCAGCCGACACGCCGCCAGCCGACACGCCGCCAGCAGACACGCCGCCTCGCGGAGGTCCGATTGGGGTGAAGTCACCGCTCGAATGGCCCATGGACCCGATGCTTGGGGCCGGAAGATCCGAGGTATGGACAATCGTTTCGCAAAGCTCCCGGGGCAACAGATTCGTGTCATGGCGGCGTTCTCGCGTAATCAGCAACGCGCAGAACGGATCGCCCTTGAGCATGCACGCGTCGTCCACCACCTGGACCTGCTCTTGGAAGTGCTTTCCTAAACCTTTGATGATCCCCTTCGCCAAACTGCAGAGCTGCCGTTGGGACGAGTAAATCACTTGCAGTTCGTCCGGCGAACTGCGGATGCATTCCAGCACTGGAGGCTGGGCTCCCGGATTGCCCACACGAACCGCCGCATGAATCAGCCGCTCTGTGTTCTCAACCACTTCCAACGTCTTCCAACCCGGCTCAAGCAGTCGGCCGTAGAGCCTCAGCAGATCCGACGCAATGAACTCGCCAAACCCTTCCAGGATTTCGATGACGGGCAATTTCAGCAGCCGATGGGCGGCCCCAACCAGGGATAGCACCTCGTCGTCCGGGTAGGCGCGGACGGCCGAATACGTCTTCGGTGGCAGATTCGCCTCTTTCAACAAGGCGTCCCATGCCCCTGGCCCGGCCGCGTGTTCGGCGAACTTCTTCAGTTGGAGGAAAATGATCCCGTGCATCGCGAGTCCAATGGGAAAGTCGAACGCGGCGGAGGGTCCGCGGCACGTCGTCCCCCAGGGGCATTGGCTCGGCAGCGGTTTATCGAGAAAATCAATCCGAGTTTAAGGTAAGTGATCGAAGCCGACGCGACAAGCGAATCCCAAGGATTGGTTCGCGGACGGGCCGCCCACCCCCGTCCACCCTCCCTTCGTCCCACCTTCCCTCCGTCCAACCATCCCCTCGTCCAACCATCCCCTCGTCCAACCATCCCCTCGTCCAACCTTCCCCCGTCCCACTTTCCCTTCGTCCCACCTTCCGTTCGTCCATCCGCCATCCAACCACCCCCCGTCCACTTCCTCTGCCGCGACACTCACGCTAGCCTTCCG
>CAIXSC010000120.1 GCA_903921945.1 uncultured Planctomycetaceae bacterium | reverse complement strand
CACGTCGCCGCCTTTATCCACATCGCCGGCCTCTCTGGCGTCGCCGGCCGCAATCTTCATGCTTCGTTCCATACTTTTTTCTTTGTTTCCTGACCGAGGAGTATTGTGATGCCGCACTTCCGCGCGAGTGTCCCCCGGGATGCTCGACGACCAGGGTTTACGCTGGTCGAATTGTTGGTAGTGATTGCGATTATTGGGGTCTTGGTCGCGTTGTTGCTTCCAGCCGTGCAAGCCGCCCGCGAAGCTGCGCGCCGCACCCAGTGTGTGAATAACCTGAAGCAGATGGCGTTGGGATTGCAGAACTTCCACGACGTGAAGAACCGCTTTCCGTCCTCGCACCAGCTTGGTCAAACTTGGTATTCCGGCTTCCAACGCGACCCGGCGCCGGGCGGTATGAATCCCTCCACGGGCCTGCCGTCGGAAGGGGCCTTTATGAGTTGGTCGCTGGCGATCGCTCCCTATATGGAGCTGAACACTGTTTCAGACGCTTTTAACGTAAATGCGTGGCCATGGTTTCAGACGATGGCTGGCGGCAAGATTGTGAATGGAATCACCTCGAAGGTGTACGGATGTCCGTCGGACATCCGTAGTGGCCTTGTCTATCGCGGTCCGGGTGAAGAGGCGGCTTTGACAAGCTACCTTGGCGTGTCGGGACGCAACCAGTTCCGGGAGTCGCCGGCGCTCGGGCAGGACGGCATGTTGTTCGTCAACAGCGGTTTGAACATGAGTGCCGTGCTGGATGGCACGAGCAATACCGTGGTGATTGGCGAGCGTCCTCCGTCCAGCAATTTGTATTACGGCTGGATGTGGGCCGGGGCGGGCGACTACCCTTACTTTGGTGCTGCCGACGTGGTGCTTGGCGTTCATGAGCGGGCCATGAGTCCCGGGGCCGCGCCCGACTTCTTCCGCAAGGGGGCGGTCATCGATCCATCGGATGCCCACCGCTACCACTTCTGGGCTCTGCACCCGGGTGGGGGCAATTGGGCGTTTGTCGATGGCAGCGTCCGCTTCATCGGATACACCGCCGCCGGTCCCGAGAACATGACGAACCCGACCGTCCTGCAGCGACTCGCGACGCGCGCGAGTGGCGAAGTGGTGGGCAACTTCTAGTCGCGAACGTTGGATGTTCGAGTTTTCCTTCTTGTCTCCATTCATCGCGATCGAGGAGAGTTCGCCATGAGGCGTTATTGGTTTGCCGCGCTCGTTTTGTGCCTTGGAATGTCGTGGGTGGGCTGTGCCGGAAGTGACCCGGAACCGCCCAAGGAGTCGATTCCCGAGATCCCGCCTGGACGCGGAGCGCCTGGCGGCGAAAAGATGCCAGGAGCTCCCAACGGCGTGCCGGCTCCGCCCCAATAGCCGGCGGCGGGTGCGGATTTCGGCAGCGGCGCTGCCCCGAGGCGCCGGCGACGTCGCAACTTCAGGCGGCCGTCAATTGACGGCCGCCTGAGCCATTTCTATAGTGCCAAAGGGTTTCCGTCCGAACACCCGAGGTTCCGTGTTGCCAGCCGGATAGGCATCCTCGATGACCGCTTCATCCCGCCCATCGATCGCCTGCGTGAGCCACCCGGTCGCGGTGAGCTGGCCTCGCTGCGCACATTTCGCCCGGTGGTGCGTGATCGCAGGAATCTTGGCAGCGACGATCGGGGGCACGTCCGAGGCCATGGGCGGCTGCGGCGACTATCTCGTATTCCGCAGTCCGGTGGGTTTCCCCGTCGCCGTCGGGCGTGATGTTCCCGCTTCCCATGGCTCCTTTGCGTCCGCGACGCGTTCTCGCAGTCGCTGGCAGCTCGGATGGATGCAGCTCGGGTGGATGCAAGCAGATCGTTTCGTTGCAGCGCGAACATTCACAGCCGTCGATTCGGGTGACCGTTCTCTCCATCCCACCGGTGGTCTTCCTTGCGAAGGTCCGCGGTGTAGCGAGCCGAAACGGACAGCGTTTCCAATTCCGTTTGTTCCGGTGCCGGTGTCTTCGCTGGAATCGAGAGCCGGTGAGCTTCAGGGAGATGGACGCTGGAGCACGGTGAGCTTGGAATTGACGCAGGCGTTGATTCGATACGCCGCCGGCTCTCCTCATGCACCGAAGGAACGGCATCTTGCATTCCCGCCGTTCCGGCCGCCTCGACCGACCTGCTAGCGGTCGGTCGCCAGCTCTCGAACGTCGCTCGAAACACGCGGGGCCTTCTGCCCCATCGATGCAGCGCTCTCCGGAAGCCGGCGATGTCCCGTGTGTCTCGTCGTGGTTAGGGCCAGTGTTCCCCCTCGGAGAGTCGTGCTGCCATGTCGAACGTCGATGCTGTTTTCGGTTCTCAACCAAACGCCGTGCCGGTGACTGGGATCGGGGCCCTTCCGGCCGGAAGGGATTCGACGACCGGCGGGGCCGGCCGCGAGAAGCGGGTGTACGTTCGCGCGGTGGGACCGCGTCTCAAGATCTTGCTGTTTATCGTCTTCGCCCTGACGGCGCTGCTTGGCGCCAATTCGCTCTACCTGGCTTCGATCACGTTTTTGGAGTGGCTGGCCGCGACCTTCGCTTGGCAGCAACGGATTTTCCAGGACTTCTTCTACCAGTACATGTTTCTAGCGCACCTGGCGCTCGGTTTGCTCCTGATTGTGCCTTATCTGCTCTTCGGCGTCGGCCATCTCTGGTCGACGCGTCATCGCAAGAACAAGCGGGCGATCCGGATCGGCTATGCGTTGTTCGCGGCGGGAGTAGCCGTGTTGGTCACCGGACTGTTGTTGACACGGGCGGGCGGCTTCGAACTGAAACAGCCGCTCGGACGCTCGATCGTGTACTGGATCCATGTCGCCTGTCCGGTCGCCGCTGTCTGGCTGTATTGGCTTCATCGCTTGGCAGGCCCTCGGATCCAGTGGCGGCTCGGCTTGGGCTATCTCGGAGCGGTCGCGGCCGTGGTGTGCGTGATGTTGGCGTTCCATTCGCAAGATCCGCGTCGCTGGTACGCGACGCGTTCCCAGGAGGGGATCAAGTATTTCCAGCCATCTCGCGCGAAGACAGCCACTGGCGATTTCGTACCGGCTCGAGCCCTGATGATGGACGAGTACTGTCTGAAATGCCATCAAGATGCCTACAAGGGCTGGTTCCACAGCGCCCATCATTTCAGCTCGTTTAACAATCCCGCTTATTTGGCGAGCGTCCGCGAAACCAGGGCCGTTTCGCTAAAACGCCAGGGAGATGTCAAAGCCGCGAGGTTCTGCGCCGGCTGCCACGATCCCGTGCCGTTCCTCAGCGGCGCGTTCGACAATCCCCATTACGACGACGTGAACGACCCGACAGCCCATGCGGGCATCACCTGCACGGTCTGTCATTCGATCCACTCCGTGGATAGCACGCGGGGCAATGCCGACTACACGCTGGAAGAGCCGATGCACTACCCGTTCGCCTACAGCGAAAACCAGATGCTGCAATGGATCAACAACCAACTGGTCAAGGCCAAGCCGTCGTTCCACAAGAAAACGTTCATGAAGGATTTTTACCGCTCGGCCGAATTCTGCTCGACGTGCCACAAGGTTGATCTCTCCAAGGAAGTAACCGATTACAAGGAATTCCTCCGCGGCCAAAACCACTACGACACGTATTTGCTCAGCGGAGCGTCGGGACACGGAGCCCGCAGTTTCTACTATCCGGAGAAAGCGAAATCCCGCTGCGCCGACTGTCACATGCCGCTTAAGAAATCAAACGATTTCGGGGCCCGCGCGGCCACCGCGTTCTTCGATGACGCACGGGAACCGAGCATCCATAGCCATAGCTTCCCGGCGGCGAACACGGCGCTCGGCCACTGGATGAACGCCCCGGACGCCGTGCGTGAACACCAGGAGTTTCTCAAAGGAAGCGCCCGCGTGGACCTCTTCGCGGTGCGCGAACGCGGCCCTGAAGGTTACCTGGATGGCCACCTACACGCGCCGCTGCGACCGTCCGTCCCAACGCTAAAACCGGGCGCGAGTTACTTGTTGGAAACTGTGATCCGCACCCTGAAACTCGGCCACCCGCTCACCCAAGGCACCGCCGACTCGAACGAAATCTGGCTCGAAGTCACCGCGACCAGCGGCGGCCGGGTGATCGGACGCAGCGGCGGCATCGATGATCGCGGCGAGGTCGATCGCTGGTCCTACTTCTTCAATGTCTTTATGCTTGATCGCCACGGCAACCGTATCAATCGCCGTAACGCCCAAGATATTTTCGTGCCGCTTTACAATCACCAGATTCCGCCGGGAGCGGCCGCCGTCGGCCATTACGCCCTTGAAGTGCCGCCGGATGTGCGGGAGCCGATCGTTATCGAAGCGCGGTTGCTCTATCGTAAGTTTGACCAGGAATACCTCGAGTTTGTCGCGAACAGCCTAAAACCGAATGATCGCGGGCTGCCGGGCCATACCGCTGGCAAGCCCTATAAGAACGATCTCCCGATCACGGTGATCGCCGCGGATCGCGTCGAGTTCCCCGTGGAGGCGGCTGGTGGCGCTACCCCGTTGGCCAAGGCCAATCCGGCCGTGGAGATTCCGCTCTGGCAGCGTTGGAATGACTACGGGATTGGGTTGCTCCTGGAGGGCCAAGGCGGAGCGAAAGGTGAATTGCGGCAGGCGGCCGAAGCCTTTAACGAAGTGGAAAAACTCGGCCGCTTTGATGGACCGCTCAACCTGGCTCGGGTCTATAACGCGGAAGGGCGAATTGACGAGGCGGTGGCTGCGATCGGCCGAGCCGCCGCCGCTACCGACCCTCCCGCCCCGCCACAGACGATCGCGTGGCTCAGCGGCTTGCTCAACCGCCAGCAAGGGCATCTCGAAGCGGCGGAACGCAATTTCCGCTCGGTGCTGGAAGATCGCACGCCCGAAATGGTCCGTCGTGGATTCGACTTTAGCCGCGACTATGAAGTGATCAACGAACTGGGGAACACGCTATTCGAACGAGCCAAACAGCAATTCGGCCCAAGCCGCAAGGCGGCCCGTGATGAACTGCTGCGCGCAGCCGCCGCGCAATTCGACAAAACATTGGCCATCGATAGCGAAAACGTCGTCGCCCACCACGGACTCCACCTGGTGCACAAACTGCTCGGCGATACGGAACGAGCCGAACATCATCGACGACTGCATGAAACTTATAAACCCGATGACAATGCCCGTGACAAGGCGGTCGCGGCAGCGCGACGCAAGTATCCAGCCGCCAACCATGCGGCCGAAGCGCTGGTGATCTACCAGCTTTCCAAATCGCCGAACCAGGAGCGGCCAACGCATGAAGAAGGGCAATAAGGCGAACGCCGACATCAAGGCCGATGTCAGCGATACCGAGGGTGACGATGCGGTGATTGGCCGAGCGTTTCGACGTTCGCTGATCGTGATCACCGCGTTGGCGGTGGCCGGCATCCTGGCCGCGATTGTGATTGTCGTCGCTCGCCGCCCGCGCGACACGACCACCGCGGCGACGAAACTCGAAGCGCCTACGCTGCGGACGAAAGCGGCGGTCGAACCGCCGACGGCCCCGTTTCATGATGTGACGCGAGAGGCCGGGATCACTTTCGTGCATACGAACGGCGCGGCCGGCGAAAAGCTGCTGCCGGAAACGATGGGCGCCGGCTGCGCCTGGTTTGACCACGATAATGACGGCGACGCGGATTTATTGTTGATCAATGGCGATCGATGGCCGTGGACGGAGCCATCCGATGGATCAGCGCCGGCGGTTCCGCGACCGACAATGGCCCTGTATCGGAATGACGGTCAAGGGCGGTTCACGGATATCACGAAGGCGGCCGGTTTGGACGTGCCATT
>CAIXSC010000119.1 GCA_903921945.1 uncultured Planctomycetaceae bacterium | reverse complement strand
CAGTAGGGACGGTCGTGCAAACAGGACGGCCGCCATCGCACCGGACGGCCGTTAGGAACTCTTTTTGGAAGTTCCGGCTCGGATCGTCGGTTTGTCGGCTTGCAGCAAAACCACCAACTGACCCTCGACGTCCACGACGGCACGGACTAGCAGTTGCCCGCGGCCATCCACCAGTCGCTGCAACTCGGCGAGGTCATCAAGTTGCTTGGCCGCTTCGCGGGCGGCGGCCAGCTGTTTCTCCCATTGTTTCCGCGCCAGGTCCGCGGGTGACTCGCCGCCCTTGCCGCGTCCACCGCCCGCCTTGCCCCCTTTCCCGCCATCGCGAGCTGCCGCCGCTTTGCCAACCGCGGCGAGTGCGGCCAATTGTCCTTCGAGCTGCGTGGTGACCGCTTTCACTCGCTCCACGGCCCGCTTGTATGTCGCCGGCGACAGCCGCACGGGATTCGGCTCGCCCGGGGCTTGAAAGAACGCTGACGCTTGCAACCGCAGTTGATCGCCGCGCAGCTCGCATTCAATTTTCAGCTTCAAGGCCTCGGCCGAACGCCGGTCCATAAACTCGATCCAGGTTGTTCCCTGGCTGGCATCGAGCGTGGAATTGCCGACAAACCGGTAGCGTGGCTCTTTCGACGCCAACCGCAATTCCACCTTCACCCGCCACGGCTCGGGCGCGTCCGGCACCTCCCATCGCATTTGCATCGCGTCTTGGAACTGAAAGGTCAGCGGATCGCCCTTGACCGTTAACCGCAACGGCAAAAATCGCCGCGACTGGGCGGCGGAAATCTCCAGCACACAGTTCGCCAACTGCCGCGCCGCTGGCTCGGCCGCCGCCGCCTCCAGCCACCGGAACGTCAACTGATCCGACTCCCGGCGCAGTTCGGCAATCGCCGGCTTTCCCGAGCCCGAGCCCTCGGCGGCCGCGCGGCCAGGAAACAGAAGCCAATGCCCGCCTCCGCTCGTCACCCCCTCGGCCGCCGGTTGCTCGACCAAATGAAACTTCGTTCGCAGATCCCGCTCGCCCATACCCGCCTCGCCACCGCGCAAGTAAATCACACAGTCAGCCTGCGGCGGCAGATCGAGCTTGCCAATCACACGGGCATCCGCCTTCCCACCCGAAGTCGATGGCGTTGGAATCGATGACGGCGGCGTCGATGGCAGCCTCACGGATGGCAGCGTCACCGCTGGCGGCATCACCGACGGTAGCGGCGGTAGCTCGAGAGACGCTGGCAATCGCGACAGCGGGACAACCCCCGCCGCCGCCCCGCTCGTTTTCGAATCCCCCGTTTTTGTTCCGCTCGTCTTCGTGTTGCCCGTCTTGGTTCCGCTCGTTTTCGTGTTGCCTGTTTTGGTATTGCCCGTCTTCGAACTGCTCGTCTTGGCGCCATTTTTAACGCCGTCCGACTTCGGGTTTCCCGTCTTCGGGGTGCCAGTTTTGGCGGTGGCGGCTTTCGCGCCAGCCCCCGACGCGCCAGCCCCCGACGCGCCAGCCACCGAGGCGCCAGCCACCGAGGCCACGGCAGCGTTCGGCGCGGCGTCCTGGGCATGCACAGCAGGTCCAACGGCTGCCAGTCCGATGGCGAGCATCGCCGCGACTCCCAGCCAAGCGGCATGGAACCCCGCGAATCGACTCGTCCCGCGACCTGGCTGGTCCAATTCCGCCGCGAGCTGATGCAACATGGTTTCTTCCCTCAAGCGGCGTTTGAGCGAACGACAGCGGCCGCGATGAGTCGCGGGAACATTTAGAATTCTTGGCGTTCCAAATAGAAACAACCGAGCGCGAGGATGACGCCGACAAACAGCCCGCTGCTCCACACCGGAGCCCAGGGATCGTCGGCCGAGCGGGCCGCATCCAAATCTTGGCGCCCTCCGGTGGTCGACGCGTCGACGTTGGAACCGGACAGCAGGTAATTCACCGTCTTTCCCAGCTCTCCCGGTTTCGGCAGCACCGTGTAGAGCGGCTTGATCACATAACGATAAGCGTTGGCGATCAGGGACGCACGCGGCGACCAACGACGCGCGACTCGAAGGCCTTCGAGCTCGTACTCGGTAACTCGTGTCAGCCGGTCAGCGACCCACAGGCGATTGACGTCCAGAAACATCGCCGCCGAAATATCCCCTTGGCCGCGCACATCCGGTCGTCGGAGAGTTTGGGTTGCCGGATCGACGAGCCACAAATAGCCATCATGGGTCACCAAGGAGATCGACTGGCCCCGCGGCGCGGACGACAGGAACCGGGGTGCTCGCCGCGGATCCGCCTCCAGTTCGCCAGCCAGTTCGCCGGTCTTCGCCTGGTAGAACAACAGCCGGCCGTCGTCGGCGACCGCCAATAAATGCTGCGCGCCGAACGCCAAGGCGAGTGCCGGGTTGTTTTCGGTGTCGATCGCCTTTTCCCACGCTAGCGAAAACTTGCCGTCGGCGTTTTTCTGGAGGACTCGCAACATGCCGCGGCTGTAGAGCGCCACATCACCCGATTCAGCGTCGATTGTGGCGGCGGCGGGCCGGGTTAGCACCACCGGCTTTTCCGGTCCAACCGATTGAAAGACATCGGCCCGAGGCAGCGGCAGCGACATGCCGAATAGTTTCACCGGCTTCGCCGAAGCCAAGGGGTCGCGTTGCAACCGGTACAGTCCGGTGCTGGCGACAACCAGCAGGCGTCCATCGGGCTCTTGGAGCAGATACATCGCTCCGAACGGCGCTCCGGCGCCTTTCGCACTCTGCCACTGGTTCGCCCGCGGACCGGCGAATGTTTGCATCATGCCGTCGCGCATCGAACGCTGCAGCGCCACCAACTGGTCGCGCTCGGAGTCGTACACGGGGCCGATGGGCCGCATCTCGGCGGGCACTGCGGGCACCAGCGCCATCGCCGGCCGCAACTGCCGCTGGGTCTCATTGACGAACACCTCGTCCCAGGCCAGCGAACTCTCATTCCAAACGAACGAGAATCCCATCTCGTTCACCGCGCCAATGGTGTCCCCCTTCGCATTCTTGGCCAGGAACAAATGGCTGAACCGCTGTTTCGACATATAGAACGTATCCAACGCCGACTTCGCCGAGCCAAGTCCGAAACAGACGAGCCAAAACAGAACCGTGGCCCCGATCGACACGATCGTGTTCCGCCAT